>NZ_CDRRUH010000018.1:0-46444 GCF_977045365.1 Fusicatenibacter sp. | reverse complement strand
GTAGAGCAGGCAGACGGCGAGGTACAGAACTACAGCAAAGAGATGCTGCAGCTCTACTTCCGCAACAGCGATCCGAATTTCGATCTGCTCTTTGACTCCCAGGAGGAGGCACAGAGCTATATCGACCAGTACAAAGCCGCTATCATGCAGGAGGGCGACACGATTGTTGCCGAGCGCAGCAGCTTCACCCCGCAGCCGCAGGCGTGCATGACCGTTATGGATCAGCGCACCGGCTACGTGAAAGCCATCGTCGGCGGACGCGGCGAAAAAACAGCAAGTCTTACCTTCAACCGCGCAACCGATAATTATTCTCAGCCGGGTTCCACGTTCAAGATTCTTTCCGCGTACGGACCGGCGCTCGACCTTGGAAAGATTACACTCGCTACGGTAATTAAGGATGAGCCGTTCAACTACAGCGACGGCACACCGCTGCAGAACTCGGATCTTACCTATCATGGTGATGTTACCGTCCGCCAGGCGATCATCAATTCCATCAATATCCCGGCCGTCAAGGTACTGACCGAAATTACGCCGAAGGTCGGCTTTGATTATCTGAAGAAGCTTGGTTTTTCCAAACTCTCCGAGGAATACGATGTGATCCAGCCGCTGGCTCTCGGCGGTATCACCTACGGTGTCAGTGATCTTGAACTGACGGCAGCCTACGCGGCAATCGCAGACGGCGGCCAGTACCGCAGGCCGGTGTTCTACACAAAGGTTACCGACAGCAAGGGAAATATTTTAATTGACAACACAGAAAACAAGGCAACGCAGGTCTTCAAGGCAAGCACTGCCTCCCTCCTCACCAATGCCATGGAGGATGTCCTGGAAAAAGGTACCGGTGTTGCCGCCCGCCTCGACAATATGCACGCAGCCGGAAAAACCGGTACGACGAACGAGGCCAAGGATCTTGTTTTTGCAGGCTTTACGCCGTATTATACCGCTGCCATCTGGGCAACGTATGACACGCACGCGGAGTTTCCGGAGAGCGACCGTGAATTCCACAAACGTCTCTGGGCAAAGGTTATGAACGAAATCCACGAAGGCCTTGCCGATATGGATTTCGAGACTTCCGCAACCGTACAGGAGGCAACGATCTGTACGAAGACCGGCCTGCTCGCCCGCTCAAGCTGCCCGTCCATCACCGAATACTTTGCGGTATCCGATCTGCCGACCGAGCGCTGCAAGGGCCACTACACCGCGCCGGCCTCAACACCGACACCGACCAGAACACCTTCCGCAGCATCAACCCCGCAGGCAACCCCGACACCGACGGAGGCACCGCAGGAAACTCCGGCTCCGACCGAAACACCTGCCGATCCGCCTTCTGATACACCGGAGACTCCTGACACACCGGATACCCCTGATGCACCGTCAGAACCGGATACCCCGGCGGAGATATCGGAAGTACAGCCGCAGTCCGAAGAGAGCGGCTCTTCCGAATAACTTTTTCAGTCAGTCTATGCACAAAAAACCGGCCCTCTGGCAGATGCCAGCAGGACCGGTTTTTTATACTTATCTTTCGTTTAAAATCTGAATCAATCAGTCGATCAGCATCTTTGCTGCGCCGTAGATACCAGCATCGTTTCCAAGGGAAGCGAGTACAATCGGGGTATCTTTGCATGCGAGGAACGCTGCCTGACGGTAGTATTTTGCCACACCGTCGATCAGAATCTGGCCTGCTTTGGATACGCCGCCGCCGACTACGATAACTTCCGGGTCAACAACGCACGCGAAGACTGCGAGTGCTCTTCCGAGGTATGCGGAGAACTCTTCTACGATGTCTTTTGCTGCTTCGTCGCCCTCTTTTAATGCGTCAAAAACAGCTTTGGCGCTGACAGACTCTCCTCTTTCTCTTAAAACAGACGGAGTGTCATGGGATGCCAGATATTTCTTGGTCAGACGAACGATACCGGTTGCAGAAGTCATCTGCTCGAGGCAGCCGTGGTTTCCGCAGTTGCAGACTGCTTCTTCTTCCGGATCAACACATGCATGGCCAACCTCGCCGCCTGCGCCGTGAGCGCCTGCTACAATCTTGCCGTCCACGATGATTCCGCCGCCGACACCGGTTCCAAGAGTAACCATAACCAGGTTCTTGCTTCCCTTTCCGCCGCCTGCCCACATCTCACCGAGAGCTGCTGCGTTTGCGTCGTTTGCTGCTTTTACTGCCATTCCGCCGAGTTCGTCGGAAAGCTCTTTTACGATATTTTTATATCCCCAGTTCAGGTTGACTGCGATGGAAAGCTCACCTTTGTCATTAACCGGGCCAGGTACGTCGATGCCGACACCGGCAACATCATCTGCTGCGATGCCCTTCTCACCCATTTTTGCTTTTACGCTTTTTGCGATATCCGGCAGAATTTCGCTTCCGCCGTTTTCGGTGCGGGTCGGGATTTCCCATTTGTCCAGCAGAGTTCCGTCTGTCTGGAACAGCCCGCATTTTACAGAAGTACCCCCAACATCGATTCCAAATACATAGTTTGCCATTTTTTACTTCTCCTCTCTTTTTTTCACTAAATTAGCCTGTACACGGCGGTACAGCTCCTGTGCGGCATTGTAGCCCATCTTCTTCTGTCTGTGGTTGACAGCAGCGGTTTCTACGATGATTGCCAGGTTACGGCCCGGACGGATCGGAAGGGAATGGCAGACAACCTTGTTTCCAAGGAACTCAATATACTCTTCTTCCAGGCCCAGACGGTCGTATTCTTTCTCTTTGTCCCACTCCTCGAGCTTGATGACAAGATCGATGGACTGGGTATCCTTTACGCTCTCGACACCAAACAGCGTCTTGACGTCGATAATACCGATACCGCGCAGCTCGATAAAGTGACGCGTGATATCCGGTGCTGTTCCGACCAGCGTAATGTCGCTGACACGGCTGATTTCAACCACATCATCGCTGACGAGACGATGGCCTCGTTTGATCAGCTCCAGTGCAGCCTCGCTCTTTCCGATTCCGCTCTCGCCCATGATCAGAACGCCCTCGCCGAATACATCGACCAGCACGCCGTGGATGGAGATCATCGGGGCAAGCTGGACATTCAGCCAGCGGATGATTTCAGCCATGAAAACGGAAGTCGATTTGTCTACCGCAAAGGCCGGTACCTGATAACGATTGCACAGCTCCAGAATTTCCGGTCCCGGAATCATCTTCGTGGTGAAAATGACACATGGGATCTTGCGGCTTACAAACTCTTCAAACGCGCGGACGCGCTCGCTCTCTTCAAGATGCTGCAGATACGTGAACTCTACATAACCGATGATCTGCACACGCTCATTGGCAAAATGCTCATAGTAGCCGGTCAGCTGCAGTGCAGGACGGTTGATATCCGGTGTTGCAATGACAAGATCTGTCATATCAACCTCTGGTGTCAGGTTGCGGAGATCCATCGCCTCCACCATTTTGGTCATTTCAATTTCTTTCATTTTCCTGTCCTCCGACTTCATTCGACGTCTTTTTAAATCCGTCTCTTCTATGATTTTAGCACAATAAAGCATCACGGGCAACCTGGAAATTTAACTATTTTGACGAATTCTCATTTTCCTCCTGTGCAGGTGCGTGAAAGAATGTGTAAACCTGCTCCGCCGCCTTTTTGTTCATGCCCGGAAGTCCGGAAAGTTCTTCCACGGTTGCCGCCTTGATATCATCAATTCCCTGAAAATAACGCATCAGCTCTTTCCGTCTTGTCGGTCCGATGCCCGGGATGTCGTCGAGAATCGAGTGGACCTGTCCCTTGCTCCGCAGCAGGCGGTGGTATTCGATTGCAAAGCGGTGCGCCTCGTCCTGCACGCGTGTGATCAGTTTGAAGCCCTCGCTGTTCCGGTCGATCGGGATTTCCACGTTTCGGAAATACAGGCCCCTCGTGCGGTGCTTGTCGTCCTTTACCATACCGCAGACCGGAATCGCAAGATCCATTTCTTCAAGCACCTCAAGCGCAATGTTGACCTGGCCGCGTCCGCCGTCCATCATGATCAGGTCCGGCAGCCGCTCGAAACCGCTGTCCTCCTGGATGCCGCGCAGAAAACGGCGGCTTAAGACCTCTTTCATACTGGCGTAATCGTTCGGTCCCTCGACGGATTTGATCTTGAATTTTCGGTAATCGGCGCGCTTTGGCTTTCCTTTCTCGTAGACGATCATCGAGCCGACCGACTGGAAACCGCTGATATTGGAGATATCGTACGCCTCGATGCGGTCGATGGACGGCAGGTTCAGCCATCTGGCGATCTCTTTTACGGCGCCGATCGTCCGTCCCTCTTCCCGCTTGATCCGCTCGCGGTCTTGGTCGAGAACAATCTGCGCGTTCCGCTCCGCCAGTTCCACCATCTTTTCCTTGCTGCCCTTTTTCGGCACACGGATGCGGACCTTCTGGCCGCGCTTGCTGCTTAAATACTCTTCCATCAGCTCCTGCTCGGCAATCTCCTCGGAAATCATGATTTCCCGCGGGATGAACGGCGTGCCGGAGTAGAACTGTTTCATAAATGTGAGCAGCACCTCGTTTTTCTGCTCCTCCTCGCCGATCCGCAGATAATAATGCTCCCGCCCGATCAGCTTTCCATTCCGGATAAAGAAGACCTGCGCCACCGCATCCTCTTTGTCCATCGCAAGCGCAATGACATCCTTGTCCTCGCCGTCACTGTTCGTAATCTTCTGCCGCTCGCCGATCCTGCGCACGCTGTCGATCAGATCACGGTACTCCGCCGCCTGCTCGAACCGCATCTCCTCAGCCGCCTCCGTCATTTTTCCAGTCAGCTCTTTGATAATGTCATTGTAATTTCCATTCAGGAAACTGATCGCCTTTTTGATCTGCTCGCCGTACTCTTCTTTGGAAATGTATCCCTGGCACGGCGCCTTGCACTGGTGGATATGATAGTAAAGACACGGGCGGTCCTTACCGATCTCCTTTGGCAGGCTCTTATTGCAGGAACGGATATCGTACAGCTTCCGCAGCAGTTCGATCGTATCTTTCACAGCTCCGGCGCTCGTGTACGGGCCGAAATATTTCGCCTTGTCCTTCTTCATCTGATGGGAAAACAGAATGCGTGGAAAATCCTCGTTCACGGTCACCTTAATGTACGGATACGCCTTGTCATCTTTCAGCATCGTATTGTATTTCGGACGGTGCTCTTTGATAAGGTTGCACTCCAGCACGAGCGCCTCCAGTTCGGAATCCGTCACGATATACTCAAAGCGGGCGATATGCGTGACCATCCGCTCAATCTTCGGCCCTTTGTTGCGGCTCGTCTGGAAATACTGGCGGACACGGTTTTTCAGCGAAATCGCCTTTCCCACGTAGATAATTGTGTCGTCCGCGTCGTGCATCAGATAGACGCCGGGTTTTCCCGGCAGTTTTTTCAGTTCTTCCTGAATATCAAACGCCATATGACCCTCCTCTTTTTGGGACTGTAATGTTGAAAATGCCCAGCGTGCAGAGATCGTTTTCTCTGCTCCCGCCGGGCCTTTTCACTTTCTTTTTATACTTCTGGATTTACGGTAAAATCCGCCTCCGGAAGTGCTGTATTTTCAACCGCTTCTTCCGCGTTTCCATTCCGTTTTGCAATCACCTGATGAAAAATCTCCATAAATTCTTTTCCGGTGATCGTCTCTTTCTGGATCAGGTAAGCTGCGATTTCATCCATCGCATCGCGGTTAGCTGCCAGAAGTTCTTTTGCCTGCTCATACGACTCTTTCAGGATCTTCATGACCTCGTGGTCGATTTCGGTTGCTGTGGCATCGCCGCAGTTTAAGACCATTCTTCCGTCGAGGTACTGATTCTGCTGGGTCGCAAGACCGATCAGACCGAATTTCTCCGACATACCGTACTGCGTGATCATCGCGCGGACAATCTTCGTCGCTTTCTCAATATCGTTCGAAGCTCCCGTTGTCACGTTGCCGAAGACGATCTCCTCTGCCGCTCTTCCGCCGAGGCACTCGACGATCATCGCCTCGAGTTCGCTCTTCGTGTTGAGGTATTTCTCCTCCTCCGGCACCTGCATGACGTAGCCGAGCGCACCCATCGTACGCGGCACAATCGTGATTTTCTGTACCGGCTCGGAATCCTTCTGCAGTGCAGTAACAAGTGCGTGGCCTACCTCGTGGTAGGAAACGATCTTTCGCTCTTCCTGACTCAAGATGCGATCCTTCTTCTCTTTTCCGACGAGGACAACCTCGACTGCCTCGAGAAGATCCTTCTGGGAAACGGCTTTTCTTCCGTTCTTGACCGCAAGAATCGCTGCCTCGTTGATCATATTTGCAAGATCAGAACCAACGGCTCCCGATGTCGCAAGTGCAATGCCGTCGAGATCAACCGTCTCATCGAGCGATACGTTCTTGGCATGTACTTTCAGGATTTCCACACGGCCTTTCAGGTCCGGTCTTTCTACGATAATCCGGCGGTCAAAACGGCCTGGACGCAGCAGCGCCGGGTCAAGCACCTCCGGGCGGTTTGTCGCCGCAAGGATCAGAACACCCTTGGAGCTGTCAAATCCGTCCATCTCGGCAAGGAGCTGGTTTAACGTCTGCTCCCGCTCGTCGTTGCTGTTGTAGCTGTTGTCACGGCTCTTTCCGATCGCATCGATCTCATCGATAAAGATGATGCACGGTGCATTTTTCTTTGCTTCCTCAAACAGGTCACGCACACGCGATGCACCGACACCGACGAACATCTCGACAAATTCCGAAGCGGACATCGAGAAAAACGGTACGTGCGCTTCGCCGGCTACGGCTTTGGCAAGCAGTGTTTTTCCGGTTCCGGGAGGGCCTACAAGAAGCGCTCCTTTCGGAAGTTTTGCACCGATCGTTGTGTATTTTCCAGGGTTATGCAGGAAATCCACAACCTCCTGGAGCGATTCTTTTGCCTCGTCCTGTCCCGCAACATCGCGGAATGTCACGCCGGTTTCTTTCTGTACGTAGGCCTTTGCTTTGCTCTTTCCTACGCCCATGACTCCGCCGCCTTTGTTCATGCTGCGCATCACCCATACCATGACAGCGACAAGCATCACAACCGGCAGAATGACTGTCAGCAATGTGTAAATAATCGTTCCGGTAGAATCCGGCGGATCTTTGTGGTACGTAATGCCTTTCTCCTGTAACAGATCGACCAGCTCCTGCTCATCTCCCATCATCGTTACTTGATAGGTGATTCCCTCCGATTTCTGGTCTTTCGGCGTTACGGTCAGTGTTCCCGATTTCAAGACAACTTCCTGCACTTCATCGTTGTTTACCATGTCCAGGAATTTGCTATAGTCAAGATCCTCGGAAGTAATTCCCCCAAGGGCATTGTTCAGAAGTCCCATCACCATCAGGCTGACGAGGAGGCAGATCAGGATAATGAGTATCGTCTGTCTGTTTTTCGGTCCTCCCCCGGAGCCGTTTTCTGGTTCCCGGTTCTGATTTTTTCTATCGTCCATGCTTTTCCTCCTTGTATGTCAAACCGCCCCTCTTTTTTTACGGACACTTTAACTCTTACATTATATCGGATTCCCTCTTAATTAGCAAGCCGGACTTTGTGAAAAAAGACTGAATTATCTATACAAAAACGGCCCGCCGACACTCTTTCAAGTATCGGCGGGCCGCCAGATAACACTCACATTACATTAGTCGTTATATCCGTTCGGATTCTTCTGCTGCCAGTTCCAGGAATCGGCACACATCTCCTCGATGCCGTACTCAGCCTCCCAGCCAAGCTCCTCTTTTGCTTTGTCGCATTTGGAGTAGCAGGTTGCGATATCACCGTCACGGCGCGGTTTGATTTCGTATTTCAGCGGATGGCCGCAGGCTTTTTCAAATGCATGAATGACATCGAGTACGCTGTAGCCTTTGCCGGTTCCGAGGTTGTAAATGGAAACGCCCTCTTTGTCAGCCAGTTTCTGGATGGCTTTTACATGGCCGCGTGCCAGGTCAACAACATGGATGTAATCGCGGACACCAGTTCCGTCCGGAGTATCGTAGTCATCACCGAAAACGCCGATGCACTCGAGTTTTCCGATGGCAACCTGTGCGACATACGGAAGCAGGTTGTTCGGGATGCCCTTCGGATCCTCTCCGATAAGGCCGCTCTTGTGAGCTCCGATCGGGTTGAAGTAACGAAGCAGGATAACATTCCATTCCGGATCTGCGGTGTGGATATCGGTCAGAACCTGCTCGAGCATGCTTTTTGTCCAGCCGTATGGGTTGGTCGGGGTTCCCTTCGGGCACTCCTCGGTGATCGGAATCTGTGCCGGATTGCCGTATACGGTTGCAGAAGAACTGAAGATGATGTTCTTTACGCCATGGTTTCTCATCTCATCGCAGAGAATCAGGGTTCCGGTCATGTTGTTGTGATAATATTCAATCGGTTTATGTACGGACTCGCCGACTGCTTTTAAGCCTGCGAAATGGATGACAGCGTCAATTTTCTCGTTGTCGAAAATTTTCTTTACGCCTTCGCGGTCCAGCATATCGGTTTTGTAGAAGGTTACTTTCTTTCCGGTAATCTGTTCTACACGCTCGATGGCTTTCTCGCTTGCATTGTAAAGGTTGTCCATGACAACAACGTCATAGCCTGCGTTCAGCAGTTCCACACAGGTGTGGCTTCCAATATAGCCTGCACCGCCAGTAACTAAGATTTTCATTTTGGTATCCTCCATGTTTTCCTTCGCTGCTGCTTTTTTGCCGCAGCGGGTTAATTGAAGCATTTAGTTTATTCTACAACGTTTCCATGAATTTTGCAAATGCACTTCTGCCTTCCTCGGTGCACTTGTAAACGCCGGCATCCTCGAGTACGCCGACAAAGACTTTTCCGACTTCCTCTTTCAGGATATCCATCACATTTTCGCTGTTCAGCTCCGGATGGCGCGGCAGGAATTCGTCTACCCAGTCGGCATGTTTCTCCAGCTCTGCGACAGCGCGGATATCTTTTCCCTCTACAAGGCATTTGGAAAGCTCTTCCAGCTCATCTTTTAAGCGCGCCGGCAGAATCGCAAGTCCCATAACCTCAATAAGGCCGATGTTCTCTTTTTTGATGTGATGATACTGTGCATGCGGATGGTAAACACCGAGCGGGCATTCGTCCGTCGTGATGTTGTTGCGCAGTGCCAGATCGAGTTCGAACGTATCGCCCACTTTTCTTGCGATCGGCGTGATCGTGTTGTGCGGCTCTCCGTCAGTCTCGGCGAATACAAACGCATCCTCATCCGTGTAACCTCTCCAGCAGTTCAGGATATGCTCTGCCAGATCGATCAGCCGTTTCTCATCTTTGTGGCGGATCCGGATGACGGACAGCGGCCATTTGACGATGCCGGTTTCCACATCCTCGTATCCTTTGATGGTAAAATGGCGCTCGATCGGCGCTTTCGCCATTGCGAAGGTATAGTGACCGCCCTGATAATGATCGTGGCTTAAAATGGAGCCTCCCACGATCGGCAGATCCGCATTGGAACCGATGAAGTAGTGCGGAAACAGCTTGATAAAGTCAAACAGCTTCACAAAGGTCGCGCGCTCGATCTTCATCGGGTTATGCTGGAAATTGAACACGATGCAGTGCTCATTGTAATACACATATGGCGAGTACTGGAATCCCCACTCCGTCTGATTGATCGTCAGCGGAATGATGCGGTGGTTCTGGCGCGCCGGGTGGTTGACGCGTCCCGCATAGCCCACATTCTCCTTGCAGAGCAGGCATTTCGGATAACCGCTCTGTTTTGCCAGTTTTGCAGCCGCGATCGCCTTCGGGTCCTTCTCCGGTTTGGAGAGGTTGATCGAGATATCGATATCGCCGTAGGCACTCGGTACGCTCCAGCGGATATCCTTTGCGATGCGGTATCTGCGGATGTAGTTGGAATCCTGGCTCAGTTTGTAAAAGTAATCGGTTGCCTCCTGCGGGCTCTTCGCATAGAGTTCCTCAAACTTCTTTACCACCTCTCCCGGGCGCGGCATCAGGCAGTCCATCAGTTTCGTATCGAACAGATCGCGGTAAACGACGCTGTTGTGTTCGAGAAGACCGCGCTTAGCTGCATCATCAAGCAGTTCATTTAAAGTCTCTTCCAAATCCGGGGTCTCCGGAATCTGCTCCGGCTCTTCGTAATCGGAAATCTGCATGACTTCCAGAATCCGGTTTGTCGCATAGATTTTATCCAGTCCCGAAACAAGACCGGCATTTTCTCCATATTTTACCAGTTTTGCAATACTCTCGTTGATCACTGTAGCTTCCTCCCTGCTGCCGATCCAGCTTTTTTGTTTTTTATTTTAATACGCCTGCGCCGTCTCCGATGTCTACGACATAGAAGTCTGCGGCATAGCCGATTTTTTCTTTGTAAGCTGCGCCTACTTTTGCGATGAAGTTGTCAATATCTTCTGTTTTTACGATGCTGACGGTGCATCCGCCGAAGCCTGCGCCTGTCATACGTGATCCGATGACACCCGGGCAGTTCCATGCTTCTTCCACAAGAGTATCCAGCTCGATGCCGGTTACCTCATAGTCATCAC
Source organism: Fusicatenibacter sp. (assembly GCF_977045365.1). Taxonomy (NCBI): domain Bacteria; kingdom Bacillati; phylum Bacillota; class Clostridia; order Lachnospirales; family Lachnospiraceae; genus Fusicatenibacter; species Fusicatenibacter sp. The sequence continues at coordinate 35,985 of NZ_CDRRUH010000018.1, read as the reverse complement.
GCAGGGAAACGTGGGATGCGTTCATCAGCTCGCCGAATTTTGCGATGTCGTCTGCCTTTAAAGCTGCAACGGCCTGAACGGTTCTCTGGTTCTCGTAAACAGCATGTTTTGCACGTTTCTGTCGGACCGGATCTTTGATGGCATCTTTCACTGCCTCAAACTCTTCCTCGGTCAGCTCACCAAGGCTCTTGATGTCTTTGACTTTCTGGATCTCAGCCAGAGCAGTCTCGCACTCGCTGCGGCGCTCGTTGTATTTGGAGTCGCCAAGGCCGCGTTTCTTGTTGCTGCAGGAGATGACAATTCTTGCGCCTTCCAGTTTAACCGGTGCGTACTCATATTTCAGATCGCTGGTGTCAAGGAAGATCGCACAGTCCTTTTTGCCCATGGCGATGGCGAACTGATCCATGATACCGCAGTTGACGCCGTTGTAGTTGTTCTCGGAGAACTGGCCGTACAGAGCGATGTCGATCATGGAGATGGTGTCGTAGCCGAACATGTCACGCAGCATTACGCCGGTTACGGTCTCAACGGATGCGGAAGAGGAAAGGCCGGAGCCGTTCGGAATGTTTCCGTAGAGCACGATGTCGAAGCCCTGCTCTACCGGGAAGCCCTTCTGGCAAAATGCCCACATCATTCCCTTCGGATATGCGGTCCAGTTGCCTTCTTTTCCCATCAGGAACTCGTCGAGGGAAGATTCTACCACGCCGAGTTTCTCAAAGTTCATGGAGTAAAAACGAAGTTTTCTGTCGTCACGTTTTCTTGCTGCCATGTAAGTTCCGATGGTCAGTGCGCATGGAAATACGTGGCCCCCGTTGTAATCGGTGTGCTCACCGATCAGGTTCACACGTCCAGGTGCGAAGTAGGTGCGGATGTCGCCCTCTCCCCCGAACAGTTTTGCAAAACAATCCAGTACCTGCTGTTTCATTTTGTTGTCTCCTTTTCTTTTTGGTGTGTTGTTTTCGTGGTTTCGTTTGTTGTGTGTGTATTGTGTGTGTTTTTTTTCTTATCTTCTTAAGTATCATTATAGTGAGCCATACGCTCCTTCGCAACAACAATATTAGGGCAAACGATAATTATATTGAGGTGATCTTCGATTTTTCCTTGTTTTTTTCTTCTTTTTGCCGCATACTTTACTTATTATATGATTTCTTATGAATTTTATCGTCTGGAGGTACGTTTCATGCAGCTTCGCCTGGATAAAGAAAACCGTGAATTAAAGGCCCACGGCCGTTATGAATTTCCCGTCAATATCAGTTACGAACAGCTCTCCTGCTACGAGCGCGGCTCCTTTTCCTGGCACTGGCACCCGGAGATTGAGCTGACGTTTGTCCTTTCAGGACAGATCGGGTATCAGGTCAATGGAAAATCGTATGTCTTAAAAGAGGGGGACGGCATTTTCTGCAACACGAATGCGCTTCACACCGGCCACATGATCGACGGGATGGACTGCGTCTATATTTCAACCACATTCGCCCCGCGCTTTCTCTATGGTTTTTCAAACAGTGTAATCCAGACGCGCTACGTTGAACCGGTCCTGACGGATATGCAGCTCGCCTCCATTGTCTTTTCTCCGGAGATCGGCTGGCAGAACAAGGTGCTTACCTGTATGCACCGCATCTACGACCTCTCGCTGTCGCAGCCGGCCGCGTTTGAAATGGAAATTCAGGAGCTTCTGCTCTCGATCTGGATTGAGATTTACCGCCATGCTTCCTTTTCCGGTGAATCCCAGAATACCGCGGCAGCGCGCGATGTCGAACGGCTCCGCATTCTGCTCGACTACATCCACCGCCACTATATGGAGCATCTGACGCTCGAGGATCTCGCCGCACAGATCCACATCTGCCGCAGTGAATGCTGCCGTTTTTTCAAGAAATGCATGAACGAGTCGCTGTTTGACTACCTGCTCGACTACCGCATTGAAAAAAGCCTGCCGCTCCTTCTCGAGCGCCAGGCCAGTATCACTTCCGTAGCCGAACAGACCGGATTTTCCAGTCCTGCCTACTTTTCTAAAATTTTCCGCCAGCAGATGGGCTGCTCCCCGAGTGAATACCGGAACCGCGCGGATCATTCCGGCTGATCGATTCTCGTCCAGAACTGATTGATCACTGCCGGGAGGCTGTTTCTCTGCACAATCCGGCAGTCCTCCCACTCCCGCGGGAAAAGCTCGCGGTATTCCCGGTTGCGGAACCGCTCGTCGAGCAGCAGAATCACACCTGTGTCCTCTGTTGTGCGGATCACGCGGCCGGCCGCCTGCAGAACTTTATTCATGCCGGGATAGCGGTATGCGTAGTCGAAGCCGTTTTCGCCGTTCCGGTCGAAATACTGTTTCAGAAGCTCCCGCTCCGGTCCGACCTGCGGAATACCGGCGCCCACGACAGCCGCTCCGATCAGCTTTTCGCCGTCCAGATCAATTCCTTCCGAGAAAATGCCGCCCATGATACAGAATCCCACCAGCGTTTTCTCGTTGTCTTTCGCAAACGCCTCCAGAAACTCTTCTCTCTCCTGCTCCCGCATCGCCGACTCCTGGATCAGGCAGGTCACGTTTTCATCCGCATACAATTCTTCATAGACCGTATAGACATCCTGCATCAGGCGGTATGACGGGAAGAACGCCATATAGTTGCCCTTCCGGCTCTGGATCATCTCGTTCAGGTAGGCTGCGATCTTTTCAAACTCTGCGCGGTTTCTCCTCTGATACTTCGTGCTGACCTCGCTTCCGACCGCCAGACACCGCTTCGTGGGATCAAACGGGGACTCCACGTAAATCGCGTAATCGTCCGTATTCGTGCTGAACATCTTCTTATAATACTGCACCGGCAGCAGCGTCGCGGAAAAGAAGACGGCCGACCGCCCCTGGTTGATGCACCGCTGCAGATTCTCCGCCGGATTGACGCAGAACAGGCGCAGTGCAAAATCGCCGTTATCGAGATAGCTTGTGTAGATCAGATAATTTTCATCGACTAAATTGTAAATCTCCGAAAAATTCCGCAGGTTAAAGTAAAATTCCAGGACCTGTTTCCGGATTTCGCTCGTCTTGTGTGCTTCCAGCCAGCCCGCCAGCTCTTCCAGCAGCTGATTGACCATCAGAAGAAACGTCGATACGCTTTCCAGCTCCGTGCAGGAATCGCACTCTCTTTTGTAGACCAGCATCTGATGATTGCAGCGGTTCAGCGCCTTCTCGAGCTTTTTGCCCGGCGCATACGGGCGGAGGAGCTGGCGGACCTTTAAAATCTCCTCTTTGACGAGCGTGGCACTGAACATATCGCGGCCCCGTTCAACCAGGTTGTGCGCCTCGTCGATCAGAAAGATATAGCCGCCCTTCGTTCCTTCTGCAAAAAAGCGTTTTAATTTCGAGGTCGGATCAAATGCATAGTTGTAATCGCAGATCACGCCGTCCACCCACGAAGCCACGTCAAACTGGAGCTCGTGCGGGCAGACATTCCATTTTTCCGCCTGGCGCAGTACTTCCTCTCTGGTGTAGGAATCGCATTCCGTCAGCATCTCGTACACCGCCGCATTGATCCGGTCAAAGTGGCCTTTCGCACGCGGGCAGTGGATCGGATCGCACTCCGGCTCGTCGAGGACGCACATTTTTTCTTTCGCCGTCAGAGTGATCGCTTTGAACTGCAGTCCTTTCTCTTTTAGAATCGAGACCGCCTCCTCCGCCACGGTGCGGGTGATGGTTTTCGCCGTCAGATAGAAGAGGCGGTCACCGCAGCCCTCTCCGATCGCGCGGATCGCCGGAAAGACCGTGGACATTGTTTTTCCGATGCCGGTCGGCGCCTGGACGAAAAGTTCTTTTTTCCGCAGAATCGTGCGGTAGACACCGCTCACCAGTTCCCGCTGGCCTTTCCGGTATGGGAAGGGGAATTCGAGATGCTGCATCGAGGCATCTCGCGCTTTCTGCCACTGGTACTGAAATTCCGCCCAGATAAACCAGGCATCGAGAAGCTCATCGAACCACTGCTCCAGCTCCGGTAGCTTGTACGTCTGCAGAAAATGGCGGATGCGCCAGTTGGAGTGCTCCGGCTTTACCTCTTCTTTGGTAAGCGGGCGCAGAAGGCCTTCCTCCTCGGAGGAGAGCAGGGTGTACGTCATCAGCACGCCCATCTCCTCTTTGCGGTTCTGGAGGCCGTAGATGCAGGCGTAGCATTTTGCCTGTGCCAGATGCACCGGAACCGGCTCTTCCATCGCTTCGAGGTCACGGTACGTTCCCTTGATCTCCTCGATCACGGTCGTGGTTCCGTCCTCGTACATGCCGTCCGCTCTTCCCTCGACGCGCAGGGTGAAATGCTCATATTCTTTTTCATGCACCAGCGGAACCTCCGCACGGTAATCGACACCCCGTTTTTTCTGGATCTGCTGATGCACCCGCGTTCCCGCCTGCATCGCATCGCGCTCACCAAAACCACCCGACGAGTTGTCCAGATCCCCTCTGCGCAGAATAAACTCCACCAGATTCCGCACGGAAATCCGGATCTCCTTCTTTTTCTCTTCCACTTGCCCGCTCCTCTTGTTTTTACTCAGAACATATATTTGCTCTCTATTATACAGAAAAAAGGAGACTGCCGCAACAGTCTCCTTTTTTCTCTCTGAAGTTATGTGTCTCGTGTGATTAGTTTTTCTTCAGAAAGTCCCCTGCGCAAATTCTGTCTCATCTCTCGCTGGCGGCGCAGGCTTTTGTTTTTTCGTTTCCCTTAATAAAATTTATGCTACAGCAAATTTCTGCAGGGTTTTATTGAATGCCGGGCTGTCACCATAACAGTGTACGGTGAGATCACGGTTCAGATCCATGCTGAGGATGCCAAGAATGGATTTTGCATCAATAATAACACGGTTGTAAAAAATGTCAATATCAAAATCACATTTCGAAGCTGCTTTTACAAACTCCTCTACTTCCTCAGTTCCACTGAGTCTTACTACGCACTTTGACATACGATTCACCTCTTTCTTAATCAATAGCTGTTTGTTTTCCTATCGTTGAGGTAGATTATGCACTTTTTCTCTTTAAATGTCAATATTGAATTTATTTCCTTATTTTTGCCATATTATGCATGTTTTTTATGCAAGTTTTTCTCATTAACCCTTCATATTTGTTGCTTTTTGTCTCATTTGTGCAGTCATGTGTAACCGGTTACACAAAATCCGTTTAAAATAAAATAGTTTTTTCCAAAAGAAACGTAAAAATCTTGTCAAAAAAACCCGCTTTTTCTTGTAAAATCAAGAAAAAACGAGTTTTTTACGTCCTTACATCTTCTTGTATTTAATGATCAGATATTAATTTTCGCAATATCCGTGTTATCCACTTCTGCGAATCTTCCTTCATCTACCAGCTCGGCAAACTCCGGATGAATCGGCATTTTGCCGAGAACCGGCACGCCGATCTCGGCTGCGATCTCGTCGATGTGGCTTTCGCCGAAAATGGACAGCTTCCTGCCACAGTCCGGACATATGAGGTAGCTGTAGTTCTCTACGATACCGAGCACCGGAACGCTCATCATCTGAGCCATCTTGTAGGCTTTCATGACGATCATGCGCACCAGATCCTGCGGGGAGGATACGATCACTACACCGTCTACCGGAAGAGACTGGAAAACCGTCAGCGGAACATCACCGGTTCCCGGCGGCATATCGACAAAGAGATAGTCCAGATCGCCCCAGATGACGTCTGTCCAGAACTGTTTTACGGTTCCTGCGATGACAGGTCCTCTCCAGATGACCGGCTCCTCCTCGCCCGGAAGCAGAAGGTTGATGGACATTACCTTGACGCCGTTTGCTGCAACGGCTGGGTAAACACCCTTGTCATCTACGTTTGCAGGTCCTTTCAGACCATACATTTTCGGGATGGACGGGCCTGTGATATCGGCATCGAGGATACCTACCTTATAGCCCTCTTTTGCTTTCTGGTTTGCCAGAGATGCGGTTACCATGGATTTACCAACACCGCCCTTGCCGCTGACAATGCCAATGACATGTTTGATCGAAGAATCGGCATTCAGATCAATATGAAAATCCGGTTTGCCCTGTCCTGCCTTGCTTGGACATCCTTCGCAGCTTTCTTTGGAACAGCTCGAATTGCTGCATTCTTTTGCCATGTTTCTTTCCTCTTTTCTTGTTTTTCTTGCTTATTTGACAAAGCGGTCGATCGCCTTATTCAGCTCCTCAATCGCTTTTGTGTCCCCATGCTCGACTGCATCGACGATGCAGTGTTCAATGTGATCCTCCAGGATAATTTTTCCTGTATTGTTAATGGCCGCCTTCACGGCAGACAGCTGGATCAGAACCTCGGTGCAGTCCCGGCCTTCCTCTACCATCCGCTTGATCGACTCCATGTGTCCGATCGCGCGGGAGAGGCGGTTTAAGACTGCTTTTGTATTTGTATGATGGTGCCCGTGAGCGTGATCGTGGGAATGTTCGATCACGGTGCCGTCTTCCAGCACATGCACATGCGTGTGTTTTTCTTCACTCATCGTTTTTTCTCCGCTTTTCCGGTATTTTCTGCGCGATTCAGATTTCTGTAAACGTAAACCGCTGGCGGATGCCGGAAGTCTCGATGTCAAAGACCAGAGATCCGTCTGCTTCCACCGTTTTTTCGTATTTTAAGTTTTTGTCTGGAAATTTCTGACGGATATACGCTTCCGGGTCGTCCGTCTCGATTTCATCGAAAAAGACATCCCGCATCTGATTGTTGGCACACTCGTTAAAAATCTCCCAGACGGTCTCGTACTCTTTTTTCATGCTTTTTCCTCTTCACTTCGCAGCACATCGCCGCACTGGCTCCACTCGCCAAGAAGGCGCTCCACGGACCATGCCGCATTTGCAGGGCTTGTCGACGGAAGACGGACCGCTTCCCTTCCAAGCTGCTTTTCCTGGTACTTCCGGTAATACTTCCACGCGGTCGCCCCGTTGCAGTAAATCTGCCGGATATCGGCGCAGGCCAGAATGTCCTGCAGCGGATTCGGCACAACGTCGCGGATGCTCGCATCGCTCGATCCTGTGATGACGCAGGACGCGATCACATCCCAGACAGCGATATGATTCCGGAGCAGAAACGCCTTCTTCTCTTCCACCGTCTGCGGCACCTCTTCCCCGCACACGGCGGCTGTCACCTTCCAGAAACGGTTCTGCGGATGGCCGTAAAAAAAGCCGGTCTCCCTGGATTTTACAGACGGAAAACTGCCGAGAATCAGAATCCGGGAATCGGCGCGGTAAACCGGCGGAATCGGATGCACCACCGGGTGCTCATTTTTGTTCTCGTCAGGTCGGCTCATCTTCATCAAACTCCACTACCGTATAGAATCCTCTCGGTGTCTCTTTTACTTCTTTTACGATTCCCTTCCGGGACTGCAGCCTTTCATACGCCTGATAATTCTTGCTCATGGCCACTGCCGGGGTAATCGTATAATAATAGGAGGTAGGCAGTGCGCTCTCTGTCACGTTGACTTCCTGGCCTTCCTCGAGAAGTCCCTGTCGCTCCATCTTAAATTCCATCTGCCGCATATCTATCATCCTCCTTCTTGCAGCGGGCGCCAAAAGATACGCCCATGGGGTATTTTATCACACTTTTCCGAAAAAGAACAGGGGATTTTCCCGTTTCCATCAGAAAAAAAGGCGGTACAGTCCCCCCTCAAGGTTCTGTACCGCCTTTTTACGTTTCTCTTTTATTCTTCTGAAAGTGCTACTCTCTCTTTGATGATATCGGTCAGCATGTCTTCTGCATCTGCCATTCCGGTATCTTCCAGCTCTTTGAGCATTGCATCATAGTTCGCATCAAAGTCAGCTTCACTTCCGATTACACAGCTTACCAGAGAAGACCATGCAATCTCATCCAGTTTGTTTGCAATTTCATCAAACTCAAATGGTTTAGTGTACGCCCATACTGCCCAGTAATTCCGGAATGCGATATGCATATTTTGCCTGTTTTCCCAGGAAATGCCATGGCAGAAAGAAACCCGGCCATCGAAAGACCGGGTTTCTTCTATATATAATATCTTTTTTCTTAGTGATGGAACAAACGAATTCCTGTAAATGCCATCGCCATGTTGTACTTGTTGCAGCACTCGATGACAGCATCGTCACGAACCGATCCGCCCGGCTCTGCGATGTACTCGACGCCGCTCTTGTGTGCGCGCTCAATGTTGTCACTGAATGGGAAGAACGCATCGGAGCCTAAGGTTACGCCCTTCATCTGGTCGAGCCATGCACGTTTCTCTTCTCTTGTGAAGACTTCCGGTTTTACTTTGAAGATCTTCTCCCATGCGCCGTCTGCGAGGACATCCATGTACTCCTCGCCGATATAAACGTCGATCGCATTGTCACGGTCTGCGCGGCGGATGCCGTCTACGAACTGCAGATCCAGCACCTTCGGGCACTGACGCAGGAACCAGTTGTCGGCTTTCTGTCCGGCAAGGCGGGTGCAGTGTACACGGGACTGCTGGCCTGCACCGACACCGATCGCCTGGCCGTCTTTGACGAAGCATACGGAGTTAGACTGGGTATATTTTAAGGTAATCAGCGCAATTTTCAGATCGCGTTTTGCTGCTTCCGGAATCTCTTTGTTCTCGGTTACCACGTTGGAGAGCAGCTCATCGTCGATCGGCAGCTCCTGACGGCCCTGCTCAAAGGTAATGCCAAAGACCTGTTTGTGCTCGAGCGGAGCCGGACGGTAATTCTCGTCGATTTTGATGACGCAGTAGTTACCTTTTTTCTTTGCTTTCAGGATTTCGAGTGCCTCGTCGGTAAATCCCGGAGCGATAACGCCGTCGGATACCTCGCGTTTGATCAGGGATGCGGTGTCCTTGTCGCAGACATCAGAAAGTGCAATAAAGTCGCCGAAGGAAGACATACGGTCAGCGCCTCTTGCTCTTGCATAAGCGCATGCTAACGGAGAAAGCTCTCCCATATCGTCTACCCAGTAAATTTTACGCAGGGTCTCGTCCAGCGGAAGACCTACGGCTGCACCTGCCGGGGAAACGTGTTTGAAGGAAGTTGCTGCCGGAAGGCCTGTGGCTGCTTTCAGCTCACGTACCAGCTGCCAGCCATTGAACGCATCCAGGAAATTGATGTAGCCCGGACGGCCGCTTAATACTTCGATCGGAAGCTCTCTGTCATCGTCCATATAGATTCTGGAAGGTTTCTGGTTCGGGTTGCATCCGTATTTTAACGCTAATTCTTTCATGATTTTCTCCTTTCGCAAAACACTCGATTTCTTATTTATTTTTATTCACGATTCTTGTCTCATACTTGCCGGTTGCAATGTCGATATAGCGTGTGAAGAGGGACACCTTGTTGTCCTCATTTAAGCTGCTCCAGAGCAGTTCCGTGAATGCATCAATGTCATCCGGGATGTCAACCAGCTTTGGCTCACCCTCAAAGCTTGGCAGCGGATTGCCGTCGTGCATGTAAGTATGGATGAAATGGCCTTCCCCTGCTACGCAGTTATCATAAGAGAAGGTGTAGCGGTTGCACTGGGACGGATCGCCATTGTTGCTCTTTAAGATCGACATCTGATAGCCGTACGTTCCGTTCTCTACGTGCATCACACCGGAAATACGAGGGGTGTAGTTCGGTGCATCCGGCTCAAACTCTCTGCTTCGGAGGGATACCTCAAATGTTTTTCCCTGCTCCAGTCCTTCGTATACGGTATCGGTCTGGTCTCCGTTTGTTACGATCGTATCATTTCCAAGAACGCGTACCGGCGCGTAGATGATCAGGCTCGGATCTTCCAGCTTCGACGGATCAAACGCCTGTGTGCGGATTCCCTCACTCTCCTCAACAAAGACACGGTTACGGCTGTTCTGGCTTCTGCCCATAATAAAGTATCCGGCAACGGCTTTTGTGCCGTCTTTGGATCTGCCGATCACAATTCCTCTTCCTGGATATGCATTTCCTTTTAATTCCTGTTCCAGTGATACTTTTTTCATCTTCTGATCTCCTTTTCAAGGTGGCTGGAATGGGGTTTTCTGTCTTTGGATAAAAAAACAGACCCACTCCCCCAAGCATTCTTCTGCCCAGACGGTCGGCCTCTTCTCACGCTATACTCCCTGTGGTCATTTCCACTTCCGTCAGTCGTATAACTGCCTTTACCTTAACATGGAAATTCCCGCCTGTCAAGGGACGAAGCGGGAATTTCTCAAAATGAATTTTTTCAGAATGTTTTTAAAATCCTTCTCTGTGGCGTTTTTTCCGAAGCTCATACCGTCGTTTTCCGCCTTCCCACTCAGCCTCCTGCTCCGGAGACTCTAAAATGAGTCCCGGAACCGGAACTGCGTGGCCTTTCTCGTCGATCGCCACCATCACCACGTAGGCGCGGTTGATCATTTTCCGCATGCCGGTCGCGAGCTCTTCCACGTACGTGTCGACCCGCACCTCCATCGAAGTGCGTCCGACGTACGTGACTCTTCCGACCAGCACGACGGTGTCGTTCAGAAAAGCAGGATGTTTGAAGTTCAGATTGTCGATACACGCGGTGGTGATTTCGTGGCCGCAGTGGCGGCGTCCCACCAGTCCGGCCATTTCATCAATCCAGGCGACCAGCTGGCCGCCGAACAGACGGCCGTAGCCGTTGATATGGCGGTGCATCAGAAGATACGACTGCTCTGTCTCAGAATCTTTTACGCGTTTTTTTGCCATTTCTTCCATGTTTTCTTTTTCTCCTTCTTACACTCTGCTTTTCTCAACACTCTTTCGGTACGCGAAAAAAACATTTCCGCATTCTGTAAACGCCGTTTTTCGGTATATTTACCCTTGTTTATTGATTTTCAGAGTGTTTATACGTTCGCAAGCGCCTGGTCAAGGTCTGCGATGATGTCGTTCACATCCTCGATACCGACCGACAGACGGATCAGATCCGGCAGAACACCGGCTTCGATGAGCTGCTGATCGTTCAGCTGGCGGTGGGTATGGCTTGCCGGGTGCAGGACGCAACTTCTTGCATCGGCAACATGGGTTACAATTGCTACCATTTTCAGACCGTTCGTGAAGCGCATTGCGCCGTCTCTTCCGCCCTTTGGTCCGAAGCAGAGAACACCGCAGGTTCCGTTCGGCATATATTTTTCAGCCAGTGCATGGTATTTGCTGTCCGCAAGGCCTGCATACTCAACCCATGCTACCTTCGGGTGGTTTTTCAGGAACTCTGCCACTTTCTCGGCATTTCTGCAGTGACGCTCCACGCGCAGGTGCAGGGTCTCCAGGCCGACATTCGTCAGGAATGCATTCTGCGGGGACTGGCATGCTCCCATATCGCGCATCAGCTGTGCGGTTGCTTTGGTGATATATGCTTTTTTGCCGAATTTCCGGGTATAAATAACACCGTGGTACGATTCATCCGGTGTGGTAAGCCCCGGGAATTTGTCTGCATGCGCATCCCAGTCAAAGTTTCCGGAATCAACAATCGCTCCTCCGAGCGCCATTGCATGGCCATCCATGTATTTTGTGGTGGAATGGGTGACAATATCTACACCGAACTCGAACGGACGGCAGTTGATCGGAGTTGCAAAGGTGTTGTCGCAGATCATCGGAACGCCGTGCTCGTGTGCAAGTTTGACAAACTTGTCGATATCCAGCACAACGCCTGCCGGGTTGGAAATCGTCTCGGCAAAAACGGCTTTCGTGTTCGGCTGGAATGCTTTTTCCAGCTCTTCTGCCGGCGCATCCTGGTCCACGAGGGTAGTCTCGATGCCGAATCGTTTTAAGGTAACGGCGAGCAGGTTGGAGGTTCCTCCGTAAACCTTTGCCGCGCAGACAACGTGGTCGCCTGCCTCACAGATGTTGGTAACGGCAAGCATCGTTGCCGCCTGGCCGGAAGATGTGAGCATGGCTGCCACGCCGCCCTCCAGATCGCAGATTTTCTGCGCTACGACGTCGTTCGTCGGGTTCTGCAGACGGGAATAGAAATATCCCTCCTCCTCCAGATCGAACAGTTTTCCCATTTCCTCGCTGGTTGCATATTTGAATGTTGTGCTCTGGTAAATCGGAAGCACACGCGGCTCACCGTTTTTCGGCTGCCATCCTCCCTGTACACAGATTGTGTCCTGGCTGTATCCCATATATTTTCTCCTTTCTTTCACCGGTAACGGGCATCCCATAATCCGTTATCACGGCATTTGTCAGAATTTCGTGTGATCACGAACCTTGACCTATTATTTGTGAAACAGAATACCCCCGCCCGGGATGCCCGGGCGAGGGTATCGCTTTTCCCTATTATACCTCTGTTTGTTCTTTCCTGCAACTATATGCGCACAGATTCAGGAGAGATATTCATCCACATATTTCTGGATATTAGATGCATTCACAATTTTCTGCACCTGACCGTCCTCCACAACGAGAAGGGTTGGTGCCTGCATAATACCGTACTGTGCGGCAAGATCCGGGCGGCGCTCTGCATCGATCACTTCATACTGCTCTTCGGCGAGCATCTCTTTTGCCATTTTGCAGTTCGGACAGGTGCTTGTCGTGAACAGATACATGCCATCTTCCTCAATTTTATCTGCTGCAGCGGCTTTCGGCTCTTCTTTTACGGCTGCCTGCTCTGCCAGTTTTTCTGCTGCGCCGTAGGATTTCATCTTCTGCTCCGGAGATTTGGAGTGAATGATATCATAAACGGTTCTGTTTTTGTACTCCTGGCGTTTTCCGTCGTTCCAGTTCTTGACCGGACGGTAATATCCCGTGATACGGCTGTAAACCTCTGCCTCTTTTCCGCAGATCGGACAGGTAAAGTGCTCGCCGGCGAGATAGCCGTCGTTCGCACAGACAGAATATGTCGGGGACAGCGTGTAGTACGGCAGCTTGTAGTTCTCTGCAATCTTCCGCACGAGGGAAGCTGCTGCTTTCCAGTCCGGCAGCTTTTCGCCGAGGAACGCATGGAATACCGTTCCTGATGTATACAGGGTCTGCAGATCGTCCTGAATGTCAAGCGCCGAGAAAATATCCTCGGTATAGTCCACCGGCAGATGGGAGCTGTTGGTGTAATACGGGGTATCTCCCTCGTGGCCTGCGGTCTTGATATCCGGCCATTTTGCACGGTCATGTTTTGCCAGACGGTATGCGGTAGACTCCGCCGGAGTTGCCTCAAGGTTGTACAGATCGCCGTACTCCTCCTGATAATCGGAGAGGCGTTCTCTCATATGGTTCAGAACCTCTTTCGTAAACTGCTGTGTCTTCGGATCCTCCAGACCCTTTCCAAGCCATGCGGCATTTAAACCGGCCTCGTTCATACCGATCAGACCGATGGTTGAGAAGTGGTTCTCAAACGTTCCGAGGTACCGTTTCGTATATGGATACAGTCCCTCGTCCAGGAGGCGGGTAATGACCTCACGTTTCGTCTTTAACGAACGTGCGGCGATATCCATCATATGATCGAGACGGCGGTAGAACTCTTTCTCATCTTTGGACTGATATGCGATACGCGGCATATTGATGGTGACAACGCCGACCGATCCGGTGCTCTCGCCGGAACCGAAGAATCCGCCGGTTTTCTTTCGAAGCTCACGCAGATCCAGGCGGAGACGGCAGCACATGGAGCGCACGTCGCTTGGTTTCATATCGCTGTTGATGTAGTTGGAAAAGTACGGAGTACCGTATTTTGCGGTCATCTCGAACAGCAGACGGTTGTTCTCGTTGTCGGACCAGTCAAAATCAGATGTGATGGAGTACGTCGGGATCGGGTACTGGAAGCCTCGTCCGTTGGCATCTCCCTCGATCATCGTCTCGATAAAGGCTTTGTTGACCATATCCATCTCTTTTTTACAGTCTTTGTACTTGAAGTCCATCTCCTTGCCGCCGACAATCGCCGGAAGCTCTGCGAGGTCATCCGGTACGGTCCAGTCGAGTGTGATGTTGGAGAACGGTGCCTGGCTTCCCCAGCGGCTCGGTGTGTTGACGCCGTAGATGAACGCCTCGATGCACTTCTTCACTTCGCCGTAGCTTAAGTTATCCACTTTGACGAACGGCGCCAGATACGTATCAAACGAAGAAAATGCCTGCGCACCTGCCCACTCGTTCTGCATAATGCCGAGAAAATTGACCATCTGGTTGCACAGAACCGAAAGATGTCTTGCCGGAGAAGAAGTAATCTTTCCGTTGATGCCGCCAAGTCCCTCTTTGATCAGCTGCTTTAAGGACCATCCTGCACAGTAGCCGGTCAGCATCGACAGGTCGTGGATGTGAATATCCGCGTTGCGGTGTGCCTCGGCGATCTCGTCATCATAAATTTCTGATAACCAGTAGTTGGCTGTGATCGCACCGGAGTTGCTTAAGATCAGACCGCCGACAGAATACGTTACGGTCGAGTTCTCTTTGACACGCCAGTCCTCTACTTTTACGTAGCTGTCCACGATCTCTTTGTAGTCTACGATCGTCGATTTCATGTTGCGGATTTTTTCCCTCTGCTTGCGATACAGAATGTAAGCTTTTGCCACTTCTGCGTAGCCGCACTGGATCAGCACGTTCTCCACGCTGTCCTGAATTGCCTCCACTGAAATTTTTCCGTCTTTGATCTTGGACTGAAAGTCCGCTGTTACGCGCAGTGCCAGCATCTGAAGCATGTCATCGCTGAACTGCATATCTTTTGCGCCGAATGCTTTTCCAATCGCATCGGTAATCTTTTTCATCTGGAACTCTGCAATCGTTCCGTCTCTCTTTTCTACCTGAAACATGGAATCCCTCCTGTTAATTCAACCGTTTCTGCAAGGCCTTTTAAGTTCCGCTCTTTGCAGTGTCTGAACCATATGATAGCAGAGCATGTTTCTCCCGTCAATAGTAAAAAGTACCATATCTAGTGTGAAATTTTCTAACATCACTAGATATGGTACTTTTACTTGTGTTCTGTCCCTTCCATTTTTCGGCGCTGTACGGCGTTTAAAGGGATGTACTGCCGTTTTCAAGCCCGCTTGCCATACCTCTATACCCTTGGGTAGATATCCTTCGGTACATAGGCTTTTACGCGGATGCCCTCCGGCAGATATTCTTCTTCGAGCAGAATTCCGTAGCTGCGGATCAGTGAAATTGTTCCCGCCTTGTCGTACGGATAAAGCCGCTCGATATAAATTTTGCCTTCCATCATCCAGGAAGAGAGCAAATTTTTGAGGTCCTCAAGTCCCTGTCCCGTCTTTGCCGAAACCGCAAGGCTCGCATCTGCCCGGAAATCCTTTACGATGACCGGATCGAGAAGCTTATCCTGTTTATTCAGCAGCGTGACAATCTTTTTATCCTCAACTTTCAGTTCCCGCAGCGTATCGTAAACCACCTGCATCTGCAGTTCCATCTGCGGATTTGAAGTATCCACAACGTGGAGAATGTAATCGGCGTACCGCGCCTCCTCGAGGGTGCTCCGGAACGCATCGATCAGATGGTGCGGCAGCTTGTTGATAAATCCAACCGTGTCGGTCAGCAGAATCTCCTGTCCGTCCGGCAGGGTCAGTGACCGCGTCGTCGTGTCCAGCGTTGAGAACAGCATCGCATCGGCGAGAATATCCGATCCCGTCAGTGCATTTAAAAGGCTGCTCTTTCCCGCCGAAGTATAGCCGACGAGTGCCGCCACCGGGATTCTTGAGCGCTTTCTGCCTTCGCGGAGAAGCTCTCTGTGCTGGCGCACCTCCTCGAGCTCGCGTTTTAACTGCGTAATGCGGGCACGGATGAGACGGCGGTCCGTCTCCAGCTTTTTCTCTCCCGGTCCTCTCGTGCCGATTCCGCCGCCGAGACGGGAAAGCGATGTGCCAAGGCCGGAAAGTCGGGACGCACGGTACTTTAACTGGGCCAGCTCAACCTGGATTTTACCCTCGCTGCTCACGGCGCGCGCCGCAAAGATATCCAGGATCAGAAGCGTACGGTCCATGATCTTGCATTCCAGTGCTTCCTCCAGCCCTTTTAACTGGATCGAGGAGAGCTCATCGTCGCAGATGATGCCCGTCGCATCGCAGGCGCGCACCAGAATTTTCAATTCCTCTAATTTTCCTTTTCCGATGTACGTTCCCGGATGAATGGCCTCCCGCACCTGCACCAGGCGGCCCTCCACCTTCGCACCGGCGGTGCTGGCCAGTTCCGCCAGCTCGTCGAGTGATTCTTCTGCGTTTGCGCCGCCGTTTTCCTGTACGCCGACCAGAATCACGCGCTCCTGTTCTTCTCTTAAATCAAACAATCCAACTTCCTCCGTCTGTTATCGGTTCTGGAGAAACGTATTTTCCCGCTGCGCCGTGGTATTTTCCGGGTATGCTGCCAGAAAATCTGCCATCAGCGACTTCGCGGTATCAAAATCCGCCCGTTTTTCATATGCTACAATCTGGTTGAACAGCAGATTTTCTTTTTCGGAATCCTCTGCTGTCTTGAGGCCCTCATCCATATACGAGAGTGCTCCGTCGGTATCGTTCTCTGCCAGAGCACAGAGCGCCAGTCCGTTGTTGGCTGCTGCCGCAAAACCCTCCGTCGAAAGATACGAGGAAAACAGCGCTTTCGCCTCGTCGCTCTGCCCTTCTGAGAGATAAACCTCGCCGAGCATTTCCATCGCCGCGCTGCTGCCGTCCTTCATTGCCTTCGAGAACGCTTTCACCGCTTCGTCCTGCTCCTCCAGATAGTAGTATGCACAGCCGACGTTATAATAATCCTCGGTCGTTTTCGGCTCAATCTTCACTGCCGCTTCAAGGTAACGGTCGCCGTCCGCCTTCATGCTGCTCTCCTGATACAGCTCGTAAATATCAAGGCAGAGCTGATAGCTCTCCTTTGTCTCCACCGCCGCATCAAAGTCCACCTTCGCCTGCTCGTAGTTCTTCTGCAGGAAGTACGCGCGTCCCCGAAGGAACAGCGCATCGGCATCTGCCTTTTCTGCCTGAATATTGGTGCAGATCTCGATGGCTCCGTCCAGATCCCCGGCCTGTACGCAGGTTTCCGCCTCGTAATACATGACATCGCGCGAAAACTCCGCGTCTTTGTGCTTCATGCTCGAAAGGCTGCTCTTGAAAGCCTCTTTTGCCTTGTCATACTCCTGGCTTTTCAGATAAGCGATGCCGAGCGACCGGTAGCTCTCTGCCAGACGGTCGCCTGCCTTTACAGCTCCCTCCAGCATCGCAATCGACGTTACGTAGTCCTTCTGTTCGAGCGCCTCGATGCCCTTTTTATAAAGCTTTGAATTTTTATTTTCACAGCCGCCAAGCACCATTGCCGCCGCCAGAAAAAAGATTACCAGTCTTTTTTTCATTCTGTCACAAGTCCTTCTTTATGCATCACAGAAACGACCTGGTCTACGTATTTTGCACACGTTGCGTCGTCCGGCGCTTCCACCATGACACGGATCACCGGCTCGGTGCCGCTCTCTCTTACGAGGATGCGTCCGTCATCGCCCAGGGCCTCTGCTACGTCTTCTACTGCTTTCTGTACGGCCGGGTTGGCCTTTGCAGCTGCTTTGTTTGCCACACGGACATTCTTTAAGAGCTGTGGGTAAATCACTACCTCGGCTGTCAGGGTGCTGAGCGGGAGTTTCTTATCCATCAGCACTTCCATCACCATCAGGGAGGTTAGGATTCCGTCACCGGTCGTCGCGTGCTTACTGAAAATAATGTGGCCGGACTGCTCTCCGCCGAGAGAATAGCCGTTTGCCATCATGTTCTCGCACACGTATTTATCGCCGACTGCTGTCTTCTCATACCGGATACCGGCGCGGTCACATGCTTTGTAAAGACCAAGGTTTGACATGATCGTGGTTACGATCGTATCTCCGTTTAACTGGCCTTTTTCTTTTAAGTATTTACCGCAGACGTACATGATCAGGTCTCCGTCTACGACATTTCCCAGCTCATCGACAGCGATGCAGCGGTCTGCGTCTCCGTCGTAGGCAAATCCGACATCGAGGTGTTTCTCTCTTACGTATTTCTGAAGCTCTTCGATGTGGGTGGAACCACAGCCGCGGTTGATGTTTGTTCCGTCCGGCTCGTTGTGGATCACATACGTCTTGGCGCCGATGGCATCAAATACGCTCTTGGCTACGGAAGAGGCACTTCCGTTGGAGCAGTCAAGTCCGACTCTCATGTTTTTGAACGATTTTGTCGGAATCGAGATCAGGTGCCCAATGTAGCGGTTTCTTCCGGCTGCGAAATCCACGGTGCGTCCAATGTCTTCTCTCGTTGCGAACGGGATCTTCGGTGTTCCGTCATCGATGTAGGCTTCGATCTGCGCTTCGATGTCGGCTTCCAGTTTCTGTCCGAGGCCGTTGATGACCTTAATTCCGTTGTCATAAAACGGGTTATGGCTGGCGGAGATCATGATTCCGCAGTCAAAGTTTTCTGTACGGACAACGTAGGAAACGCTCGGGGTGGTCGTTACATGCAGCAGATAAGCGTCTGCTCCCGATGCGGTCAGTCCTGCTACCAGCGAATATTCGAACATGTAGCTGGAGCGTCTGGTGTCTTTTCCAATGACGATCTGTGCCTTGTGGTCTTTTCCGAAATACCATCCGAGGAATCTTCCCACTTTATATGCATGCTCAACCGTCAGATCAATGTTTGCTTCTCCACGAAATCCATCTGTTCCAAAATATTTACCCATGGTAATGCTCTCCTTTCCCCTTTCGGGCAGAAAGCGTGTCTGAAATTCTTTGGCAATCATTCAAACACGCTTTTTCTGGTTATTCACTCAAATAACAAAATATCGTAATTAGTCGTACAGCTTCTCACTGTATACGCCGTCCGCAATCAGTTTGCGGAATGCTTCTGTTACGGAAGCTTTGTCTTCCTGATACGTTACGCCGAACCACTCTGCATCGGTCGGAAGAACTTTTACTTCTGCTTTTCCTGCGTGCAGCAGCTCGTCGATATAGATCGGAAGAAGGTACTCGCCTTTTACATCTCCTTCTTTCTGTGCGGAGAGGAATTCAACAAAGCCTTTTTCCAGAAGATCGATGAACTCCGGCTGCAGTCCCCACATGTTCATGGAAACAAGGGAGTTTTCGTCGATTGGTGCAACGGTTCCATCCTCGTTTTCAACACCTGCGCCCTCTGCGGTCTTTACGATGTTTTTCGTCTCGTTGACGCCGGTCAGATTTCCGTTTTCATCAACAACGCAGACACCTCTTGTTACGCCGCCGTTGTCGCTTAAGGTATTTCCAAGAACGAATCCTGCCATGGAGATCGGCATAACTTCTTTTACATCATGTTCCTGTACGAGGTAGTCGTGCAGTTTTACGAACGGGTCTTTTCCGTAGTAATCATCTGCATTGATAACCGCAAACGGCTCTTTTACAAGACCTTTGCAGGCAAGAACGGCCTGGCCGGTTCCCCACGGTTTTGTACGGCCTTCCGGTTTTGCAAAGCCTGCCGGCAGATCGTCGAGCTCCTGGAATGCATATTCCACCTCTGTGATTTTGCTGATGCGGTTGCCGATGACTTCCTTAAAATCTTTCTCCAGATCCTTGCGGATAATGAATACTACTTTGTTGAAGCCGGCTTCCAGTGCATCGTGGATGGAATAATCCATGATGATCTCCCCGTTTGGTCCTACTGGCTCAAGCTGTTTGATTCCCTTTCCAAATCTGCTGCCGATTCCGGCTGCCATGATCACAAGTGCTGTTTTCTTCATAGCATTTTCCCTTTCTCTTTTCCCCTTTTTTCTCTTGTTTATTCTATCAACAATCGATCCTGTAGACCAATCGTGATTCGCAGCGTTTATTATTATGCTTCTTCCTGCATGCTGCTCAGCTTTGCGGCCTGATCGGCTGCAATCAGACTGTCGATGATTTCGTCCAGATCGCCGTTCATGATGGCGTCCAGTTTGTATAAGGTCAGTTTGATTCTGTGATCCGTCACACGTCCCTGTGGGAAGTTGTACGTACGGATCTTCTCGGAGCGGTCTCCCGTTCCGACCTGGCTCTTTCGAAGCTCAGCCATCTCGTCGTGCTGTTTCTGCTGCTCTAGGTCGTACAGACGGGCACGCAGAATTTTCAGTGCCTTGTCCTTATTCTTTAACTGTGATTTCTCGTCCTGGCAGGAAATGACGATGCCGCTCGGGAAATGGGTCAGACGGACTGCAGAGTCGGTCGTATTGACACACTGGCCGCCGTTTCCGGAAGCACGGAATACATCGAATTTGTAATCTTTCGGGTCGATCTGTACTTCAACGTCGTCCACCTCCGGCATGATCGCTACGGTCATGGTTGAAGTATGGATTCTTCCGCCGGACTCGGTTTCCGGCACACGCTGTACGCGGTGCGTGCCGCTCTCGTACTTCATCCGGGAGTACGCGCCGGCTCCGTTGATCAGAAGGGTTGCGTCTTTAAAACCGCCGATTCCGTTTTCATCGGCGCTGGTCAGCTCTGTTTTCCAGCCGCGGCTCTCTGCGTATTTGATGTACATACGGCAGATTTCTGCGGTAAAGAGTGCCGCCTCATCTCCGCCGGCACCTGCGCGGAACTCTACGATAACGTTCTTGTCATCGTTCGGGTCTTTCGGCAGAAGCAGGACTTTGAGCTCCTGCTCCAGCTCCTCTACGCGTTTTTTCGCATCGGAGAGCTCTTCTTTCAGCATTTCACGCATCTCTTCGTCGGATTCCTCCTCGAGAAGCATCAGGCTCTCTTCGATGGTCTGTTTCTGTGTTTTATAGTCCTTATATGCGTCCGCGATCGGCTGGAGTTCTGCCTGCTCCTTCATCAGCTTCTGGAACTTCGCCGCATCGGCAGCGACGTCCGGTTCGCTTAACTGATTCAGGACCTCCTCGAGACGCATGAGGATATCATCAAGTTTATCAAACATAAAATGACTGCTCCTTTTTGCTGTTTTCGTCTGTTTATGATGTCATTATGGTGTCAAAATCAAAATTCATTTCTGTCAGGGTTCTTTGTGCCAGATACCGGTCACCACGCGGTCCAGGCCTGCCAGATCCTTCAGAACCTGTACATCAGCAAAACCATGGTGCTCCATCAGCTCCCGCACTTCATCTCCCTGATCGTATCCAATTTCAAAGCAGAGCTTTCCGCCCTCTTTTAAATAGCTTCCCGCCTGCTCTGTGATCTTCCGGTAAAAGACAAGACCGTCCGCGCTGCCGTCGAGTGCCATCCGCGGCTCATGGTCGCGCACCTCCGGCATCAGGGTTTCAATCACATCCGTGCGGATATACGGCGGATTGCTTGCGATCACATCGAAGGTTCCCTCGATGTTTTCAAATAAGTTGCTCTTTACGAACGATGCCCGTCCGCCCGCCTGTGCGCCGTTCTTTTCCGCAACCTGTAAGGCTTTCTCGGAGAGATCCGCGCCGATTCCCGTGCAGTCCTCTCTCGTCACAAGAAGCGATGTGAGGATGCATCCCGAACCGGTGCAGAGATCGAGAATCCGTGCATCTTTTGGAAGGCCGCGGAGCGCTTCCTCCACAAGGATCTCGGTGTCCTGCCGCGGAATCAGTACATGCTCATTCACAAAAAACGGGATTCCGTAGAACCACGCCTCTCCGGTCAGCTGCTGCAGCGGAATGTGTTCGCCGCGCTTTCTGACCAGCGCTTCGTACTGCTCCTGCTGTTCTTCTGGCATTTCATCTTCACTGTGTACAAAGTAGGTGCTGTGGCTGATCCCGCAGACATGCTCCAGTAAAAGCCATGCGTCCTGCCGGGCTTCCTCCACCCCCTGCTTTTGTAAGTACAGAATAGCGGATTCCAGTGCAGATTTCAAGTTTTTTCTATCGTGCACACTCATCGGTCACGGCTCCTCATGTTCTTTCTTTTCGGTTTTGGCCGGGTACGTATAACCAAAGTTTTCGTTCAGGTACGCTCTCCAGTCAAACACAGCCTCCACAGCGGCAATCGCAACCTCTGCCATCTCGGCATCCGGCTCGCGTGTTGTCAGATGCTGCAGCATCAGGCCCGGTTTACTGATCAGGTTGACCAGTTTATTGTCACTTTTTCCCGCCAGGCGGATGATTTCATACGAAACGCCCGCGATCACCGGGATGAGCAGCAGACGAATCACAATTTTCAGCAGTGGGGAATCGACCCTGACGAACATGAAAAAGATGATGCTGATGACGATGACGTACATCAGAAAGCTCGTTCCGCAGCGCTTGTGCTCCCGGGAGCTCTTTAAAACGTTTTCCACGTTCAGCTCCAGACCGTGTTCGACGCAGTTGATGCATTTATGCTCGGCGCCGTGGTACATGAACACGCGCTGAATGTCTTCCATACGGGAAATGGCTGCCAGATAACCGAGAAACAGTGCCACACGCACAAAGGCCTCAGCCACCGCGGTCAGTGTCGTTCCGGCTCCCGCTTTGTGCAGCAGTTCGGACAGGAAGTACGGCACCATCAGAAAGAGAACGACGGCGATGACAACGGAAAATGTGACGGTTCCGTACATCATCAGCTTGTCTGTCTTTTCTTTTTTCGCTTTCTGCTGCTCCTCTTCCTCTTTCGTCGCCGGCTTTTTCTTTTCCTCTTCCTCGTCCTCATAGAATGAAGCGGAGTACATAAGAGAACTCATGCCGACGATCATCGAATCTGCAAAGCTGAAAACGCCGCGCAGAATCGGAACTTTTAAGAGCTCCTTGTGCTTTGTCAGCGGCTTATGCTGTTCTACCTTGACCTCAATCTCCCCGTCCGGACGGCGTACGGCGACGGAATAGCGGTCCTTGTTCATCATCATGACGCCTTCCATCACGGCCTGGCCGCCAATATTGGATGATTTCATAATTTACGTTTACCTCCTCAAAGGGGATTTTCTGCATCCGTAACGCAAGAACGGACTGAGATCTTCCAACCTCAGCCCGTTTTTCATCTTGCTTGATTCAATTCTTATTTCATGCCGTATTTCTTGTTGAACTTCTCGATACGTCCACGAGCTGCAGCAGCTTTCTGCTGGCCAGTGTAGAACGGATGGCATTTAGAACAGATCTCAACGTGGATCTCTTTCTTGGTAGAACCTGTTACGAAAGTATTTCCGCAGTTGCAGGTAACAGTTGCCTGATGGTATTCTGGATGGATTCCTTCTCTCATTTTATTCACCTCTTCTTAATATTGTTATCTTCTCAGATTTACTCTGATGATTTCGTATTTCAGGCTGACAAAATCTCATCAACCTTGCACAGCTTTCTCATTGTATCACACAATTTTGAAAATTGCAAGCCTTATACTATTTTTTGTTTCTTTAAAATTTGAATCAGTTCGCCGTTGTTTCTGGTGCGGGCAAACATGTTCAGAATATTTTCCACGGCTTCCTCGGATTTCATGCCGTTTAATGCCTTCCGCATGTTGTAAACGGCCTCCTGCTCATCCGGTGTCAGAAGCAGATCTTCTCTTCTTGTTCCCGATTTTGCTATGTCGATGGCCGGGAAGACACGGCGTTCCTGCAGCTTCCGGTCGAGCACAAGCTCCATGTTTCCGGTACCTTTGAACTCCTCGTAAACGACATCGTCCATCTTGCTTCCGGTATCCACAAGCGCCGTGGCAAGAATTGTCAGGCTTCCGCCCTCACGCATGTTTCTGGCTGCGCCGAAGAACCGCTTCGGCATGTAAAGTGCTGCCGGATCGAGACCGCCGGAAAGTGTACGGCCGCTCGGCGGAACAGTCAGGTTGTAGGCTCTGGCGAGACGCGTGATGCTGTCGATGAAAATCGTAACGTCTTTTTTGCTCTCCACAAGGCGTTTCGCGCGCTCAATGACCATCTCGGACACGCGTTTGTGGTGCTCCGGCTGCTCATCAAACGTGGAATAAATAACCTCCACATTGGAGCCCTGAATCGCTTCTTTGATGTCGGTGACCTCCTCCGGACGTTCGTCGATCAGAAGGATGATCAGATACATCTCCGGGTTGTTCCGCAGGATGGATTTGGCCGCATCCTTCAAAAGCGTCGTTTTTCCGGCTTTCGGCGGGGAAACGATCATGCCTCGCTGGCCTTTTCCGATCGGGCTTACAAGGTCCACAATCCGCATCGCCATGCTTCCGCCCGGGCGCTCGAGGCGCAGCCTCTCATCCGGAAATACCGGCGTCATATCTTCGAAATTGCCGCGGCGCATGATCTGGTCGAGCGGCAGATTGTTGACGCTCTTTAAGTATAAAAGGGCGCTGAATTTTTCGGTTGCGGACTTTACTCTCGTGTTTCCGCGGATGATATCTCCCGTTTTCAGTCCGAAACGGCGGATCTGGGACGGGGAAACGTAGACATCGCTGTCGCCCGGCATATAGTTGTCAGAGCGGATAAATCCAAATCCGTCCGGCATGACCTCGAGGATGCCGCAGGCCTCCTGGCCGCTGTCGAGCGTGCTGGTTTCCTGACGCGGTTCCTGTCTCGTCTCCGGTCTTGCTTCCTGACGCAGCGGCTCCTGTCTCATTTCCTGCCCTGCTTCCTGACGCGGCTCCTGTCTTTGCTCTTCCTCACGGTTATTCTGATTATAATTCCGTGGTTCCTGAAATCTGCGCTCATTGAAACGCGGCGCTCTTGGACGGTACTTCTGGCGCTCCATACCGTCCTCCCGCTTTTCCTGCGGTTCCTGATTCTGATCCTGTACAGTTTCCGTCTTTTTTTCCTCTTTTAGAACCGCCGGCTCTTCCATGTTTTTCTGGTTTTCTTTCTGATCTTCTTCCAGCATCCGCTCAATCAGCGCTTCTTTCCGCAGGGTGGAAATCCCCTTCATGTTTCTGGATTTTGCCAGCGCTTTCAGCGTGCTCAAAGGCAATGACTCATACTTTTCTCTTGTCATACCATTTTTCCTCTATCTATTCTCTATTTGATTTTCGGTTCTGTTTGGAGTTTTTAAGATATTTGATGCGCGAATATTTTTGCTGCAATTATTTAGAATCTGATTTTTGTCATTTTACTGCTGTAGATTTTTCGTTACTGTTCACTCAGCAGTGAAACACTTGCTGTTTCGCTGCGTAAGAAAGTGATTCAGGTGTGAGCAGCCCTCCTTTTGCGAAGCAAAACTTTAAATGAGGGCTGCGAATGTTACAGTTTGCAGGGAACCTGTGAACTGTAACGATTTTTCTGCGGTTAGTGGGACTCGAACCCACACGCCGAAAGGCACAGGAACCTAAATCCTGCACGTCTGCCAATTCCGTCATAACCGCATATTATTTTTTCGAGAAAAAGAAAAACCCCATAGAAAACCTCCATGGGCGTTTTCTATGGGTTATTTAGTGAAGCATCGGGGATTCGAACCCCGGACAACTTGATTAAAAGTCAAGTGCTCTACCGACTGAGCTAATGCTCCGTATACTTTTGCATCCAACTGGGCTAGCTGGATTCGAACCAGCGAATGCAGCAGTCAAAGTGCTGTGCCTTACCGCTTGGCGATAGCCCAATGTTTCGCCTTGCTGGCAGGGTGGATAAAGGGATTCGAACCCTTGGCCTCCAGAGCCACAATCTGGCGCGCTAACCAACTGCGCTATACCCACCATAATTACGACTTACAGTCTTTTTCACTATTTAATTTTAGTGAAGCGTGCTTGGAGGGATTCGAACCCCCGACCCACGGCTTAGAAGGCCGTTGCTCTATCCAACTGAGCTACAAGCACACAGCTTCTACAAAATTGTAGCAGCAAGCGGGTGATGGGAATCGAACCCACGTATCCAGCTTGGAAGGCTGGTGTTCTACCATTGAACTACACCCGCACGACATCGGGGTGACAGGATTCGAACCTGCGACCTCCTGGTCCCAAACCAGGCGCTCTAGCCAAGCTGAGCCACACCCCGTAAACAAGGTTTCCCGATTTGCGTTTAACCCTTTCGCGCTCGACGCAAGATTTATTATATTACATTGTTTTCGGTTTGTCAACACTTTTTTTCATTTTTTTCAAAATGTTTTTTGTGTTGTTTTGTTCTCACCGGACAACAAAGAGATCTTATCATATCTTTTCTCATCTGTCAACACCTAAATTGTATTTTTTTGACAAACTTTTTAAGAATTAGTCAGAACCTGCTCCGGTACTACCCTGTTTTCTTTGGAATAGTCATGTTAGTTGCGATAATTCATTCGATTTTGGGCTGTTCTCCGCCCTTTTTCGACCCGTTTTTTAATCCAGATACTTGATTTCCACCGAAAGCTCATGCTCTTCGTTGATCGTCAGCATGGCATAGCTTGGTTTTCTTCCCATCTGACGCGGATACGTGAGGCTGCCCGGATTGACAATCCAGAGATTTCCACGCTTTTCTGCGACCGGCCGGTGCGTATGGCCGAACAGTACGATATCCACACCCCTGGAAAGCGCCTCCGCATAGATTCCCTCCAGGCCGAGCGATACGCCGTAGTTATGACCGTGTGTGATAAAGGCACGGTAATCATCAATGTTCACCTGAATCTCCGCCGGGAGGTTTGAAAACCAGTCGTTATTTCCCATGACCATATAGCACGGGCCGTTTACCTTGGATTTGATCAGGTCATCCATCCCTTCCACGTCACCGCAGTGGATCATGCCGTCGAACTCCTCACGTTCCATGGCCTCCTCGAGGTTATACATCCGTCCATGGGTATCGCTCACTATCAGAAATTTCATACTCATTCTCTTCCCTCTTCTTATTTCAAATATGATGCAATCTGTTCTTTCATCGCCGCCAGTGCTTTTCCTCTGTGGCTGACTGCGTTTTTCTCTTCCGGAGAAAGTTCTGCGGTCGTGCGGCTCATATCCGGCAGATAGAAAATCGGGTCATAGCCAAAACCGTTCTCCCCGCGTTCCTCGTAACCGATTTTTCCCTCGATCGTTCCTTTGGTGGTACAGACTGTTCCATCCGGGAAGGCGGCTGCAATCACACAGACGAATCGTGCCGTTCTTTTTTCCACCGGCACGCCCTCCAGGCGGTCAACGAGGCTCTGATTTTTGATGCGGTAGGACGTATCCTCTCCCATATATCTTGCCGAATAGACACCAGGCTCGCCGTTTAAGGCATCCACTTCCAGACCGGAGTCATCCGCCAGCACGATCATGTCGCCGTCTGTGCATCCGGCAACGGTCTGTGCTTTGATTTTTGCATTCTCCTCAAAGGTTTTGCCGTTCTCATCGATCTCTACCGAAATGCCGGCTTCTTTCATTGAATAAATTTCCACCGGCAGATCCGCAAGGATTTCACGGATTTCTTTCATTTTGCCGGCGTTTCCTGTTGCAAATACAATTTTTTTCATAACCGTTTTCCCTCTTTCACGCTGAAATAACTTGCGATCATTATACCGTATGTGTGACGCAAACACAAGAACCCTGTCGCAAAAAAGGAGCAACGCCAAAAATCATTCGGCATTGCTCCTCCATTTGTATTATTTCTGTTCTTTTTCCCGGCGCGGCGGCTTCGGTCCCGCGTACTGGTAAAAATAGGTTTTCAGCATTCCATTGTAAATTTTACGGTTTTTATCCGCCTTTTTGCCGAGATACCGCTCGGCATCCTCGTAACTCGTGATCAGATACATCGACCAGGAATCGAGAGCGCGGTACCGCTCTCCTAATGTCTGATACAGGGCCGGAAGATCTTTTTTGTCCTCCAGGCGCTCACCGTACGGCGGGTTGGTAATCAGAAAACCGTATTTTTTTGGATGCGACAGCTCGGCAACCGGACGCTGCTGGAAATGGATCAGGTGATCCACACCGGCCAGCTTTGCGTTCTCTCTTGCACTCTTAATGACATCTCCGTCGATATCAAAGCCCTGAATATCTGTCTCAATATCGTTCCGGATCCGGTAGCGTGCATCCTCCGCCGCATCCATCCAGCATTTTTTCGGCACGAGGTGCGTCCACTGCTCCGCAAGGAAAGAACGGTTGAGACCCGGTGCAATATCGGCCGCCATCATGGCCGCCTCGATCGGGAACGTACCGCTTCCGCAGAACGGATCGACAAGAATCCGGTCACCCTTCCACGGAGTCAGCATGATAAGTGCTGCGGCAAGGGTCTCGGTGATCGGCGCTTTCGCGGTCAGCTTGCGGTAGCCTCTCTTATGAAGGGAAACGCCGGAGGTATCGAGTCCGATCGTAACCTCGTCTTTTAAAATCGAAACACGGATCGGGTACTGTGCACCGTCCTCCGGGAACCACTCCATGTGGTAGACCTGTTTCAATCGCTCGACAATCGCTTTTTTCATGATCGACTGGATATCGGACGGGCTGAAGAGCTTACTCTTGATGGAGTTTGCCTTCGTTACCCAGAACTTTCCGTTTTTCGGGATAAAATTCTCCCACGGGAGTGCTTTTGTCGCTTCAAAGAGTTCATCGTACGTCTCGGCGTGGACCTGTCCTACTTTGAGCAGGATACGCTCGGTCGTGCGAAGGAACAGGTTGGCGTAGGCGATTCCCTCTGCATCTGCAAGAAACGTTACTTTTCCATCCTCCACGCGCTCGATTTCGTAGCCGAGGTCGAGGATTTCACGTTTCATCACCGCCTCCAGGCCGAAGTGGCACGGGGCGATCAGTTCATATAATTCCATACTCTCCCGTCCCCTCTTATAATGTGAGCTGTTTTACGACGGTGCCGTCAAAGCCTTTGATCGTAAATACGCCGTCCTCGAGGATTGCATAGGTCGGGATATTGCCCTCTTTCGGCAGAGATACAGAACCCGGGTTCAGGAAGGTGTGTGCGCCCTTTTTCTCGGCACGCAGGACGTGGGTATGGCCGTACAGGAAGATATCTCCATCCATCAGCGGCGGCAGATTCTGCTCATTGTAGATGTGGCCATGGCTCATATAGAAGGTATGGCCTCCCTCGATCAGGATGCCGTAATCTGCCAGCACCGGGAACTCCAGTACCATCTGATCTACTTCTGCGTCGCAGTTTCCGCGCACGTTGGTGAGGTACTGTTTTTTCTCATTCAGCATGGCGATGACCTGTTTCGGTGCGTATTCTTTTGGAAGATCGTTTCTCGGGCCGTGATAGAGAAGGTCGCCTAACAGAAACAGGCGGCTTGCGCCCTCTGCCTCGAAGGCTTCCAGCATTTTTCTGCAGTAATAGGCAGAACCGTGAATATCAGATGCAAACATGTATTTCATATCGTGATCTCTCTTTCGTTTTGTGGTTTGGTTTTGTATTGTTTTCTGTTTCATCTTACCGTATCTTTTCCCGCTTGACAAGAAGAAATGTTGGATTGCCGCCCCCTTACAGCTCTTCTCCTGCCACCAGATACCGTCCGCGGTATGCATGCATTCCGCCGATGACCGTTTTGACCTCGTATCCGTTCTCCGCCAGCCGCTTTCCCTCCGCCATGCTCGCGGCACCCCGCTCACAGCAGATCACAAGAATTTTGTCCCGCGGCAGACAGACCCGTTCGAGCAGATGGTCATAGGGAAGATTCACCGCTCCTTTCACATGCCCTTTTTCGTATTCCCGCCGGTTCCGCACATCAATGATCATCGCCCACGTTTTTCCCACGTACCAGTCCAGCTGGTCTGCCGCCAGCAGTGTCATGCCTGCCATATCCTGGTCCCCCTCTCCGGATCTGACTTTCTCTCCTGTTTTATATGTATGCAGAAACCGGCGGCAGAGTCCGTATGGGACCCGCCGTCGGCTTTTTTCTGCCGGAATCCCGAGGTTTACTTAGTATTTTTCATACTCATCCTTCTCGTCCTGCTCCCGGTTCTGCTGACCATAGGATGACATCTCACGGTCTTTCACATGACTGCAGTCTCTGCTGTTCTTCTGGTTTTTGCTGTATTCGCTTTTCTCGTATCCGTTCTTACTGTACTCGTTTTTGCTGTATTCATTTTTGCTGTTTCTGGTCATAATCTTGTTTCCTCCTGAATGTTTTTTGTCCTGCGACATCCTTTAGTATCGCTTTTTCCGCGCAGATTATGCATCCAGAACCCTGTTTTTCCATGGTATCTGTTCCAAAGTGGGGAATGCAAGCCCAAAAACACTGTGTTTTTCCTGCTTTTGGACCACTGCTTTCCAAATTGTGGTAATTTTTTCCAACTTTTGAATTTCGATGTTGCTTTTTCCCGTTATCTGTATTATAATCAATTTTGTAAAAGAATTTACCCTTCATAAATTTTTTTACAATTAATAACCCCTTATTAATTATTTATACTCCCCTTGAAAGACCGGTAGCTCCCCTGCCGGTCTTTCT
Source organism: Fusicatenibacter sp. (assembly GCF_977045365.1). NCBI lineage: Bacteria > Bacillati > Bacillota > Clostridia > Lachnospirales > Lachnospiraceae > Fusicatenibacter > Fusicatenibacter sp. The sequence continues at coordinate 5,994 of NZ_CDRRUH010000018.1, read as the reverse complement.
TTTTGCAATTATTCAGAGCCCCATCTCGATTCCGCTGCGCTGCATCTCGATGTGGCTTCTCGCCATATAAAATTTCAAAAAGAAAGTCTGCATCAGCAGACTTTCCTCCTTTTTCCCGTTCTGTATGTATGATTAAAATTCTACTTTTTCACCTTTTGCCGCTTTCGCTACGGTTCCTGCGAGGACGATCAGCGCCATGAGGTTTGGAATTACCATCAGGCCGTTAAAGAGATCTGACAGGTTCCATACGAGATCTACTTTCAGCAGAGAGCCGAAGAATACAAACACAACGACAATCAGCGAGAACGGAACGACTGCTTTCTTTCCGAACAGATACTGTACGTTCTGTCTTGCGAAGAAGTACCATCCGACGATGGTTGAGAACGCAAAGAACAGAAGGCAGATCGCTACGAACGCCGGACCAAAGCCTTTGAGGCCGGTACGGAATGCCGCCTGTGCAACCGGGGTTCCTACAACACCGGTACTCATCATCTCTTCCAGAACGCCGGAAGAAAGAATAACGAGAGCGGTCATGGTCAGAACAACGAAGGTATCAATAAAGACACCGATCATCGCTACTTCACCCTGATCCTCCGGGTTCTCGACATCGGCAATCGCATGGGCATGCGGGGTGGAACCCATACCGGCTTCATTAGAGAAGAGGCCTCGGGCAACACCGTAACGCATGGCTTTCCGCACGGTAATACCGGCTGCTGCACCAAATACGGCGTCCGGACGGAATGCACAGATAAAGATCGAAGCAATCGCTGACGGCACATGCTGGATGTTGATCAGAATAACAACAAGGGCTCCGACGAGATACAGGGCTGCCATCACCGGAACAACTTTTTCGGTGAAGGATGCGATACGGGAGATACCTCCGATGAAAATGAATGCGGCGAGAACGGCTACAATCACACCCATCACCCATTTCGGTACGGAAAATGCGGTGTAGAACGCATCACTGATGGAGTTCGACTGTACCATATTTCCCATAAAGCCAAGCGCCAGAATAACGGCTACGGCAAAGAAGCCTGCCAGTGCTTTTCCAAACGTTCCCTTGAATACGTGGGTAATGTAGTAAACCGGTCCTCCGATGACTTCTCCGTTCTCATCGCGGCGTTTGGAGATCTGCGCGAGATACGCCTCGCCGTAGATCGTTGCCATGCCGAAGAACGCAGCAAGCCACATCCAGAAGATGGCTCCCGGGCCGCCGGATACGAGTGCGGTCGCACATCCTGCGATGTTTCCGGTTCCGACCTGTGCGGCGATCGCTGTTGCAAGCGCCTGGAAGGAAGTCATGCCGTCTTTTCCGGCCTTCTTACCCTTTAACGAGAAACCGCCGAAAACGCGGTTCCACGCGGTCTTAAACTTTCTTACCTGTACAAAGCGGGTCCGAACGGAGAAATAAACTCCCGTACCTACCAGCAGAAACAGCAGTACGCTGTTCCAGAGCACATCACTGATCTGCGCAATTGCCTGATTCAATGCATCCATTTTCTTTTCTCCCTTTCCATTCGACGTATGGTCTGAACGATGTGGATCACACATCCGCACCGTTTTGAGAAAAAAAATACCATCTCCTGCGGGAATTTTCCTGCAGAACATGGCTCTGATTGAAAAATACAGCAAAAAACCGCGCTTCCGGAATTTTTTCGTTTCTGCGCACCGCTTTTTTGTTCCGCGGCTGTTCTTCTTCTGTATCTTTTTTTGACTCTGTCCTTTTGCCTGAGAGATTCTGCATCGCTGCATTGCACCTTCGGCACTCTTTTCAAGAGCTTCTCCAGAGACCACTCCGTTTTTAGTCCTCGCCGTCTCCCGTCCGTTCTTGTTTTAAGAAGAGAACCAGCACCTGAAAGTTTTACTTCTTCGGTCGTGCACCTTTCAAAAATTAAATTTCCAAAGGCTCTCCGCACATTTTCTAAAAACTTCTACGTCTTTTTTTATTTTTGTAAAACTATAGCACCTGTGACAGGATTCGTCAATACCCCATGCCGTATTTTTTTTCGGAATATTGCAAAAATATATAAAAAATCAGCAGATCTGCGCGCACGCCTCAAAATCGCATGCGCGGCACAGATCTGCTGTTCTCTTTTCCAAATATCTTTTATGACGCCTGGAACTGGCTGTTGTACAGATTGTAGTAGAAGCCTTTCTTCTCAAGAAGCTCCTCATGGCATCCCTGCTCGATGATCTTTCCGTCTTTCATGACAAGGATCAGCGAAGCGTTGCGGATCGTGGACAGACGATGGGCAACGACGAAACTCGTTCTGCCCTGCATCAGCTTGTCAAACGCCTCCTGAACCTGCAGTTCGGTACGGGTATCGATGCTGGAGGTCGCCTCGTCGAGGATCAGCATCGGCGGCAGGCAGAGCATGACACGGGTGATACAGAGAAGCTGTTTCTGACCCTGGCTGATGCTGTCTTCGCTGAGAACCGTGTCAAGCCCCTTCGGCAGACGCTTGATAAACTCCCAGCTGTGTGCCTCTTTGGCCGCATTGATGATCTCCTCTTCCGTCGCATCCGGCTTTCCGAAGCTGATGTTGTCGCGCACGGTTCCCTGTTTGATCCAGGTATCCTGCAGCACCATACCAAAGCAGCTGCGGAGCGCATGGCGGGACAGTCCGTCGATCGGCTTTCCGTCGATGCAGATCTTTCCGGCATCGACATCATAGAAGCGCATCAGCAGGTTGATAAACGTCGTCTTTCCGCATCCGGTCGGGCCGACAATGGCAACACGCATGCCCGGCTGTACGTCAAGATTAAAGTTCTCGATCAGTTTTTTCTCTTTGTCATAACTGAATGCTACATCATCGATCGTCACATTTCCCGTCACGGTATCGATCGTTCCGGCCGGGTCTGCACTCTCCTCTTTCTCTTCCAGAAGAGCAAAGATACGGCCTGCGCAGGCAAGCGCGTTCTGCATCTCGGTGATAACGGAGCTGATATCATTGAACGGTTTCATATACTGGTTTGCGTACGACAGCAGAACGGAAAGTCCGCCGACGGTCAGCGCGCCGCCCGGGATCATGAAAGCTCCCACAAGGGCAACACCGGCATAGATCACGTTGTTGACAAAACGGGTGGACGGGTTCGTTAAGGAACTGTAGAACACGGCCTGCTGGCTGTATTTCTGCAGATCTTTGTTGATCTCTGCAAAACGCTCGGAAGCTTTTTCCTCATAGCCGAACGCTTTGACTACTTTCTGGTTTCCGATCATCTCATCGATGAGTGCGGTCTGTTTTCCTCTCGTCTCACTCTGTTTCTGGAACATTTTGAACGAGCGGCCGGAAATAAATTTTGCCACGAAGAAGCTGAGAGGTGTCAGGCAGATCACAAGAAGGGTGATCCATACGTTCTTCGAGAACATGAAAAACAGTGTCACAATAATGGTTACGATGCCGGAGAACAGCTGCGTAAAGCCAAGCAGAAGACCGTCCGATAAGATATCGGTATCTGCGATAACACGGCTTACGATGTCTCCGGAGCTGTGCTGATCCAGATAGGACAGCGGCAGCACCTGGATATGACGGATCGCCTGGGAACGAAGGTCGCGCACGATGCGGTACGTCATACGGTTGTTGATCAGGTTCATGATCCATGCGGAAAGTGCGGAAACGAGGGTAAAGAATACGATTCGTTTCAGATAGAACCACATCTCCGGGAAATTGACCTGGTGGGCTGCAACGACCTCATCGATCGCATCGCCGAACAGGATCGGAATATAAAGCTGTAAAATAACGGTAACCGCAGCCAGGACAATACTAAGGCCTAAGAAAATTTTATAATTTCCGATAAACGCCATCAGCTTTTTCATGACCTGCATGCCGCTTTTTCCGGACTTGTTTTCTGTCTTTTTCATGCGATCACCCCGCTTTCGTTGTTATAAGCTGCACACTCTTCCGGGAACTGGGAGAAGTAAATCTCGCGGTAAACCTCGCAGGTTTTCATCAGCTCGTCGTGTGTGCCGTTTCCTTCGAGCGTACCATTTCCAAGAACGAGGATCTGGTCTGCCTGACGGATGCCGGCGATTCGCTGGGATACGAGGAAGGTTGTCGTGTTTCCTTCGAGATTGTGGATGGCTTTGCGGAGTTTTGCATCCGTTGCAAAGTCAAGCGCACTCGAGCTGTCGTCCAGAATCAGGATTTCCGGTTTTTTTACCAGCGCACGCGCAATAGAAAGACGCTGTTTCTGTCCGCCGGAGAGGTTCTTTCCGTTCTGCTCCAGCATAAAATCGAGCTGATCCTGTTTGCCTTCTACGACTTCTTTCGCCTGGGCTGTGGTGAGCGCCTCCCAGATTTCTGCATCGGTGGCGTCCTCTTTGCCCCACTTCATATTGTCGCGGATGCTTCCTTTAAAGAGGACTGCTCTCTGCTGTACCACGCCAACCTTATTGCACAGCTCTTCTTTTGTATAATTCTTTACATTCTCGCCGTCCACCAGAACCTCACCGCTTGTACTGTCATAGAAACGGGAAATCAGGCTGACCAGCGTCGATTTTCCGCTTCCGGTACCGCCGATGATTCCGATGGTCTGGCCGCGTTTTGCGGTAAAGCTGATATCCGATAAGCTCTCTGCGCCGGCTCCTGCATAGGTGAAGCTGACATTTTTAAATGTAACAGCCGCATCGCCAGTTACTTTCTTTGCAGCGCCGCCTTTTGCCGGGTAGTTCATGGTTGTCGGAACCGCCAGTACGCCGGAGACACGCTCTGCACAGGCAACGGATTTGTTTAAGGTGATGATGAGCGATGCCAGTTTGATCAGCTCCACGATGATCTGCAGCATGTAGTTGTAAAGTGCGACAACCTGTCCCTGCTGCATACTGCCGATGTTGACCTGAAGGCCTGCCTGCCAGATCAGAACAACGGCTGCGATGTTGATGAGGACATAGGTCAGCGGATTTAACAGTGCGGAAATTTTTCCGACAAACTCGTTCAGACGAGTCAGCTCATCGTTGCTCTTTTCGAAATCGGCAACAGACTGCTCCTCACGGCAGAACGCACGGATGACACGGACACCGTTCAGATTTTCTCTTGTCATTCCGGTGACGCGGTCGAGTGCCGCCTGTACCTTTTTGAACAGCGGGATGCTGACCAGCATAATGCCGAATACGGCAACGAACAGGATCGGAATAGTAACCAGGAATACGATGGCACATTTTACGTTGACGGTAAATGCCATCACAACGGAACCGAATACGATAAACGGACTCCGCAGCAGCAGACGCAGACCCATGTTGATTCCGTTCTGCACCTGGTTGATATCGTTGATCAGACGGGTGATCAGCGTATCGGTTCCAATGGTATCCAGCTCCGTAAAGGACAGAGCCTGGATGTGGTCAAAGACCGCCTGGCGAAGCTCGGTTGCACAGCCGACGCTCGCTTTTGCCGCGAAATACTGCGCGGTGAAGCTGCAGCAAAGTCCGACTGCCGCCATCAGAACGAGGATTCCAAAACGGCTGACGATGTACGGACGGTTATTGCCTGCGATACCCACATCGATGATCTGGGCAACAACCATCGGCACCAGAAGGTCGAATACGACTTCCAGAAGCTTGAACAAAGGAGCGATGATGCTCTCTTTTTTGTAGTGCTTCAAGTAGACTCCAAGACTTTTCATCTTCTTTTTCACTCTCCATTTCTTTGGTTCTTGACATTGACAGTATAATCTCATATGATTAATACGAATAGTATTGTTTTTATAGCTTAGTGATACAATTTTAATATCATAGATAATTTCACGAAAGGAAGTCTCTTATGGAACTGCGCCAGCTTGAATATTTCCGCGTCATCGCCGAAACCGAAAGCATTCACGAGGCCGCCCGCCGCCTCAATATGTCCCAGCCGCCGCTCAGCTATCAGCTAAAACAGCTGGAAGCCGAACTGAACGTCACTTTATTTGAACGCACCCGCCAGGGCGTCCGCCTGACCGAAGCCGGAAAACTGCTGTACGACCGCTCCGCCAACCTGCTCGAGTACGTGAAATCGACGGAGC
>NZ_CDRRUH010000017.1:0-48684 GCF_977045365.1 Fusicatenibacter sp. | reverse complement strand
TTTCGTACTCAAAAAGAATACTTGCATAATATTTTCCGCCTGGTGTCTGGCTTACTGTTACAGATTTTAATTTGTATTCTTTCGGAACAGCTCTGTGTTGTTTTAACCGGACCTGGCCGGCTTTCGGCAATTTCAAATATCCATTCAATATGGCGATGTTTCCGTTGATACAGATCGTTGAATAGCTCTTTTTATTCTGTTTTTTAGATTTAAACTTTGGAAAACCTGTCTTTGGCTGTTTGAAAAAATTCTGAAATGCCGTATCAAGATGCCGAAGCGACTGTTGTAATGCGACACTGTCTACTTCCCTCAAAAATGCGTATGCTTCTGTTTTCTTCATTTCAGCCATTTCTTTTGCACAAACCGTGTAGGTTACCGTGGTTTTATTCTCCTCGTACTGCCTGATTTTTCTGGCAAGCCAATGGTTGTACACCATTCTGACACAGCCGAACGTTCTGGCAAACAAAACTTTCTGCGCATCATCGGGGTATATTCTGAATTTATATGCTTTGTTTGCCAATTGCTTCACTTCCTTTTCCGTTCCGTTTGTCCCTGACTTTCAATGTATTTTTTGATTACTTCCATCGGGGCACCGCCCGTTGTGAGCAGGCAAAAACTCTGACTCCAGAAATGTTCTTTCCACAGATTTTTCTTTATCTGCGGAAATTCTTTTTTCAAAAGTCTGCTGCTTGCACTTTTATATGCGTTTATGAACTTGCTTATTTCCGTATTTGGGTGCGCCTTAAAAAGTATCTGCACATGGTCTTTATCATGATTCCATTCTTCAAGGGTGATATTGTAATTTGGAGCAATATACGCAAAGATCTCTTTTGCCCTGCCGGAAATTGCGTCATCAAAAACCTGTCTGCGGTACTTAACCACAAGAACAAGATGATAGTGCAGCAAAAACACTGAATGTGCATTATTATCCAAATCCATTGTATTTCGCCCCCTTTCTGTTATTCGACTGATTCTATTATACCATGATTAAAACCCAATATCAAGAAGATAACGGACGCAATTCATCTCCCACCTTAGAGGTCGGAGTCTTCTTGCTGGAAGAGGATAAAATATAAAGAAACATAACCAAGTGTAGCACAGTTGAAAAGAAACATCCACCGCAAGTTTTAAGAATTTTTTAGAAAAAATTAATGGCGCTTTTGATTGCTTTTTTTCCTCAAAAGGGATAGAGTATTGGCATATACTTTGAAAAAGGAGATATGGGAATAATTATGGATAAACTGAAAGAAAAACTCTCCCGCCTGATGTACGGCCGCTACGGCATCGATCAGCTGGGCAATTTTATGATGTGGGCGGCAGTTGCCATGATGATTTTCGGAGCAGTTGTACGGAGCTCCCTTATCTACACCCTGGCACTCGTCCTGATCGTCTGGGCGGATGTGCGCATCATGTCCAGGAACCATTCCAAACGGTATGCGGAAAACCAGAAATTCCTGGAACTGAAAAACCGCGTCGTCGGATTCTTCCGAGGCGGAACCCGTGCATTCAAGGATAAAGAGCACTGCTACTTCCGCTGCCCGTCCTGCCATCAGCAGGTGCGTGTGCCGAAAGGAAAAGGCCACATCGAGATCCGCTGCCCGAAATGCGGAACAAAATTCATCAAAAACACCTGATAAAAAGGAGCAGTGCGATTCATGTTTGGTTATGTGACCATCCGAAAGGATGACCTGAAAGTCAAAGATTACAACAAATATCAGGCATACTACTGCGGTCTGTGTCAGGATATCAAAGAGGCGTATGGAAAAAAGGGTCAGGCGACGCTGACGTTTGATATGACATTTCTTTCCATCCTGCTGACCGGGCTTTATGAGTGTGAGACAAAAGAAGAGGAGCATTACTGCTTTCTTCATCCCGGCAAAAAACATAAATGCCTGCGGAACAAATACACAAAATACTGCGCAGACATGAACGTGCTGCTCGCCTATTACAATCTGCTGGATGACTGGGAGGACGAGAAAAACTACGCGGCGTTTACAGCGGCAAAGGCTTTGAAAAAATCTGTGACACGCATCGAGGCTGCGTATCCGCGCCAGACGAAAGCGGTGCAGGATTATCTTGAAAAGCTGCATGCATGCGAGAAGGAAAACAATCCAGACCTCGATCTTGCGGCGGGCTATACCGGCGAAGTGATGGCGGAGATCTATATCCAAAAGGAGGATATCTGGAGCGATGATCTGCGCCAGGTCGGCTTTTATATCGGAAAATTCATTTACCTGATGGATGCGCTTGATGACGTGGAAAAAGATAAAAAGAGCGGAAATTACAATCCGTTTCTGTCCATCGCCGATCAGCCGGACTTCGAGGAAACCGCAGAAAAAATCCTGCTGATGATGACGGCGGAAGCGTCGCGTGCATTTGAAAAACTTCCGATCCTGGAAAATGTAGACATTCTGCGAAATATATTGTATGCTGGTATCTGGGAAAAATACGAAATGCGAAAAAGCGCAAAAGAGCGCCAAAAAGAGGAGAAATAAAGACTGATGACAGATCCATATGAGGTGCTGGGCGTGTCCCGCGGGGCTTCGGACGATGAAATCAAAAAAGCATACCGAAAACTCAGCCGGACGTATCACCCGGATGCCAATATCAATAATCCGAATAAAGCAGAAGCAGAAGAAAAATTCAAACAGGTGCAGCAGGCGTACAAACAGATCATGGATGAACGCGAGCACGGCACCTCGTACCAGAGCGGAGGTTCGTCGTATGGCGGAGATGCTTACGGCGGCTATGGTCCGTTCGGCGGCTTCGACCCATTCGGCGGCGCGTACGGAAACAGCGGCTCTGCGCGGAATGATTATGGAAATTCCGAGCAGGAGATGCGTCTGCAGGCGGCGGCCAACTATATCAACAGCGGCCACTTCCGCGAGGCGATGAACGTGCTGAACGACATTTCCGACCGCAGCGGAAAATGGTATTTCCTGCATGCGATCGCAAATTCGCGCCTCGGCAACAACATCAATGCCGTGCAGGATGCCGAGATGGCAGTCAAATTAGAACCGCAGAATCTGCAGTACCAGCAGCTTTTAAACCAGCTCCAGGGCGGCGGCCAGTGGTATTCCGACATGGGAAGCGGCTACGGCTATGAGAGAAGCGCCGGCGATCTCGGCAAATGGTGCTGCGAGTGCATGGCGATCAATGCGATCTGCAATTGCTGCTGCTGCGGTGGACGGGGATTTTTCTGCTGTTAATGAAAAAAGCGGTATAAAAACAAAAATACCGGGGAGAATAGGACTATCATCGAAATTCCCCTGTTCGATGAGACAGACAAAAGAAGAATAAGGAAATACTTATCCTCCCCTTAAAGACCCCGCTGCAGCCGCAAAAAACGGTCCGCCGCGGGGTCTTCCTTGTCTTTTTCCGTACACCGAAAGTCCTTGTGTTTCCTGTCAAAACAGATTATAATGAAAGAGATCGCAATCATGACCGGAAGCCCGATTAGATTCAGAAAAATACGGCACGGATCAGATAAAGAAAACAGAAAGAGAGAAAAGCTATGGAACGAAAAACAGCATGGAATGAGTACAAGAAAAAAGATATGAAAAAGCTGGAAAAATTAAACGCCGGCTACCGCGCATTCCTGGACAACGGAAAAACAGAGCGCGAGTGCGTAAAAGAGAGCGTGCGCCAGGCGGAAGAGGCTGGATACGTAAACCTTGACACTTACGTAAAAGAAAACCGTGCATTAAAACCAGGCGACAAAGTTTACGCCGTATGCATGAAAAAAGCCATCGCACTGTTCCAGATCGGAACAAGACCGCTGACCGAAGGTATGAACATCCTCGGCGCACACATCGATTCCCCGCGTCTCGATGTAAAACAGAACCCGCTGTATGAGGACAACGGATTTACATATCTCGATACCCACTACTACGGCGGTATCAAAAAATGGCAGTGGGTAACCCTTCCGCTTGCCATCCACGGTGTAGTAGCGAAAAAGAACGGCGAAGTCGTTGATGTTGTGATCGGTGAGGACGACAACGATCCGGTATTCTGCGTGACAGATCTTCTGATCCACCTCTCCAGAGAGCAGCAGACAAAACCGGCAAACACTGTTGTAGAGGGCGAAAACCTTGACCTTCTGATCGGAAGCCAGCCGCTCGAAGGAACCGAGAAAGAGGCAGTCAAAGCCATGACCTTAAAACTCTTAAATGACAAATACGGCATCGAAGAAGAGGATTTTCTCTCCGCAGAGCTTGAGATCGTACCGGCCGGAAAAGCACGCGAGCTTGGTATGGATGCCAGCATGATCCTTGCATACGGCCAGGATGACCGTGTATGCGCATACACCTCTCTTGTTGCAATGCTCGAAGTAGAAGCACCGGAGAAGACCTCCTGCTGCCTGCTCGTAGACAAAGAGGAGATCGGAAGCGTCGGCGCAACCGGTATGCAGTCTCATTTCTTCGAGAACACCATGGCAGAGCTGCTTGCACTTGCAGGCGAGGGAACCGAACTGGCCCTTCGAAGATGCCTTGCTTCCTCCAGAATGCTCTCTTCTGACGTCAGCGCAGCATTTGATCCGCTGTACGCAGCAGCATTCGAGAAGAAAAATGCAGCTTTCTTCGGAAAAGGTATCGTCATCAACAAATTTACCGGTTCCGGCGGAAAAGGCGGTTCCAACGATGCCAATGCAGAGTATGTCGGAGCACTCCGTGCTATCTTTGATGATGCCAAAGTTAACTGGCAGACCGCAGAGCTTGGTAAAGTTGATGTCGGAGGCGGCGGAACGATCGCCTACATCATGTCCCTGTACGGCATGGAAGTCATCGACTCCGGTGTACCGGTATTAAGCATGCATGCTCCGTGGGAAGTAACCAGCAAAGCAGATATCTACGAGGCAAAGAAAGCCTATGTAGCATTCTTGAAAAACGCGTAAAGTATAATACAAGAGTATGAGGAGGTTTGAATCGTTTGGACAGTGACATAGTCGGCAGTATTCTTTTGCAGGTCGTATTGATAGCGGTCAATGCGGTATTTGCCTGCGCGGAGATCGCTGTGGTCTCCTTTAACGACGCAAAACTGGAAAAAATGGCACAGGAGGGAAATAAAAGGGCGGCAAAGCTGTTTCGTCTGACGGAGCAGCCTTCCCGCTTCCTCGCAACGATACAGGTGGTCATCACCCTTTCCGGATTCCTCGGAAGTGCCTTTGCGGCAGAAAATTTTTCGGATCGTCTTGTTGCCGTCCTTTTGGACGCAGGCGTGAAAATTCCGGAAAAGACGCTGGATGCGATTGCTGTCGTGCTGATTACGCTGCTTTTATCTTATATTACCCTGATTTTCGGCGAGCTGGTGCCGAAAAGACTTGCGATGCAGAAAGCCGAGCAGATTGCACTCGGCATTTCCGGCCTCGTGAGCGGCGCTTCGAAAGTCTTTGCACCGCTTGTATGGCTGCTCACCGCGTCTACCAACGGCATTCTGCGTATTCTAGGCATTGACCCGGATGCGGACGACGATCAGGTGACGGAAGAAGAAATCCGGATGATGGTAGATGCCGGCAGCGAAAAAGGTACCATCGACAACGAAGAAAAAGATATGATTCAGAACGTATTTGAGTTCGATGATCTGACGATCGACGAAATCTGCGTCCACAGGACCGATGTGGATCTTCTGTGGGTGGAGGATTCGATTGAGGAGTGGGAGCAGCTCATCCATGAGAGCCGCCACTCGTATTACCCGGTCTGCGGCGAAACTGTGGACGATATCATCGGCGTTCTGGATGCCAAGGATTATTTCCGGCTTCGCACCAAGGACCGCGATCATGTCATGAAAGAAGCAATCAAACAGCCTTATTTTGTTCCTGAAAACATCAAGGCTGCCACGCTGTTCCAGAACATGAAAAAGACCGGCAACTATTTTGCCGTGGTTCTGGATGAGTACGGCGGCATGGATGGAATTATCACCGTGCGCAACCTGATCGAGCAGCTTGTCGGAGATCTGAATGATGAGACGGAGATCGGGCAGCCATCGGAAATTGAGCTGATTTCCACAGACACCTGGAAAATCATGGGAAGTGCCTCGCTGGATGATGTGGCGGAGGAACTGAAGATCAAACTGCCGGTCGATGAATATGAAACATTCGGCGGCTACATTTTCGGCGAACTCGGTGCGGTTCCGGATGACGGCAGCCAGTTTGAACTCGAGACCGACGATCTCTGGATCAAGGTCATGCGGGTCAAAGAACACCGCGTGGAAAATACGGTGGTAAAGAAACTGCCTCCGAAAGAAAAAGGAGAGCAGGAGGAACGTAAGGAGACGGAATGAAACGTGAATTGGATACAGCAGACCGGAAAATTGTGGAACTGCTGCAGGAAGATGCAAGGCTTCCGCTCAAAAGTATTGCAGACAAGGTAAGTCTCACTTCGCCGACGGTTTCGGCGAGAATCGACCGCCTGGAAAAGGACGGGGTGATCACCGGCTACCGTGCAAGTGTGAACCCGGAGGTTTTCGACTATCGGATCAAAGCATTCATCAATCTGGAGGTTGAACCGGTGCGGAAAAAGGAATTTTATCCGTACATCACCGACTGCCCGAACGTGATCGAGTGCAACTGCGTGACCGGTGACTATTCGATGCTGATGGAGGTTGTGTTCCACACGACATCTGAGCTGGATCAGTTTATCGGCCAGCTTCAGCATTTTGGAAGAACGAAGACGCAGATCGTGTTCTCCACATCGGTGGAACACAGAGGAATTCCGCTCGGCGATACCAGAATCCCGATTCTGGAGCAGGAAGAAGAAAAAGGTTGATTTTCTGCGGACTTTCCGATATACTAAAGCGTGTTACAAAAACCGGAATCCCGCTAGGGGACGGCGCGAAAAAACGCGCTCAGAGAAACAGATAAAGGATGGATAATAACATGAGTTTATTACAGAATTGGCGTGATATCGCCTATAATCAGGAAGCAGACAAAAGACAGCTCCAGCAGTTCTGGACCAATTATTTCCTGATTGAGAAAAACATTTACGAGCAGCTTCTTTCCAACCCGGATGAAGTGGTAAAAGGAACCGTAAAAGAGCTGGCAGAGAAATACAAAGTGGACGTTATGACCATGGTTGGTTTCCTGGACGGCATCAACGACAGCCTTGTGATCCCGAACCCGATCGAGGAGATGGAAGAGGATACCGTTGTTACACTGGCTTACGATAAAGAGCTTCTGTACAAAAACATGGTAGACGCAAAAGCAGACTGGCTGTACAACCTGCCGATGTGGGATGAGATCTTCACAGAAGAGCAGAAGAAAACGCTTTACATGGATCAGAAAAAATCCGGCACCGTAATCAAAGGCAAAAAAATCGGAAGAAACGATCCATGCCCGTGCGGAAGCGGAAAGAAATACAAATACTGCTGCGGTAAAAACGCATAAGGGAAGAAACAAAATTTTCAAAGACCGGGGAGTCAAAAAGGCTTCCCGGTTTTTTCATGGGGGAAAAGGGAGATGTGATGCAGAACGTTGTTGTTTATCTGAAAAGGGTGGAAGTATCAGAACAGAAGGGCGGAAAAAAAGAGCTGGAACGGGAGCTGTCCCGGTGCGGATGGGAGTTGTTCCGCAAGGGGCTGACGGAACAGTACGGGCTTGATGGTGCGCAGATGGAAATTGTGCGGAATGCGCACGGAAAACCATACCTGCCTGACAATCCGCAGATCGGTTTTAATATCTCTCATTCGGGTGAATACGCCGCCTGTGCGTTTGCAGAAATTCCGATTGGAATAGACATTCAGCAGCACCGCCGCGTGGCATGGGAGCGCATGGCAGAACGATATTTTTCGGTTACGGATCAGGAGCGCCTTGCCGAGGCAAAAGATGCTGAAACGCTGTTTTTCCGGATCTGGACCGAGGAGGAGAGCTACGGCAAGTGGAGGGGAACCGGTCTTTCGGGTTCTCTTGGAACGGAAAAGAAAGAGGGCTTCTGCACGCATTTCAGTCCGGAGAAAGGATATGAAGGCGCCGTCTGGGCAGCGGAGCCCGTGAAAATCTGCATGAAAAGAATAGAACCATAAAAACCGTGCATAACCTGTCCCGCCATCTCATATATATAACGATAAGAGGTGGTGAAGATGAAAAGGACAGGAAGACAAAAGGATATTGTTACGCCAGAGAAAAAACAGGAGCAAAGGGAACTTTTGCGCCTGTTTTCTGCGAATATACGGAAAATTCTGAAAAACACAGATCTGCTGGCCGATGACCTGCAGGAAATCCGTCTGCGGACCGGCGCGCCGCTTCTTGTGGTCGCAAAGGATCAGGAGTACTTTCTGACCCCGGACGGAGCACTGACGGAGGAGTGGGAGAAGGGCTATCCCGTATCGCCGACGGATATCCGCGATACGATGGATTACATAGGAAGTTTTTCCCTCTACGCCTACGAGGAAGAACTGCGGCAGGGATTTCTGACCGTGGAGGGCGGCCACCGGATCGGTATTGCCGGAAAGACGGTGATTGAAGGGGAAAAGGTGAAAGGCATCAGCCATATATCCTGTGTTAACGTGCGGGTTGCCCACGAGAAAAAAGGCTGTGCGGACCGCGTGATGCCGTATCTCCGGGAGGACGGCCGTTTCCTGCACACGCTGATCGTCTCCGCACCCGGCTGCGGCAAAACGACAATGCTGCGCGATATTATCCGTCAGATTTCGGACGGAGAGTCGCCGTATCCGGGGCTGACCGTTGGTGTGGTCGACGAGCGGAGTGAGATCGCAGGCTGCTATCTCGGCGTTGCACAGAATGATGTCGGCATCCGCACCGATGTGCTCGACTGCTGTCCGAAGGCGGAAGGCATGATGATGCTGATCCGCGCCATGTCGCCCGATGTGGTGGCAGTCGATGAAATTGGAACGGGAGAGGACATCCGTGCGATCGAGTCGGTCGTCAACTGCGGGTGCAAGCTGCTCGCAACCGTGCATGGCAATTCCATGGAAGATATGAAGCAGAAGCCTCTCCTGAACCGCCTTGTGGAATCTCACGTTTTCGAGCGGTACATCGTGCTGGATGCGAAACCCCACGCTGGAAGTGTACAGGCTATTTTTGACGGAAGAGGAACGACACTGTACCGAAGGGAGGCGTTTCTGTGATGCGGCTTGCAGTTTTACTGGCGGCTTCTCTTGCCTGTGCCGGGATCGGCTTTGCAAAGAGCGCGGCGCTGTCGGCCCATGTGAAAGATCTGGAGACACTGCAGAAAATTATCCAGTATCTGCGTGGAGAGATTGTGACGGCGGCTTCCCCGCTGCCGGATGCGTTCTGGGAGACGGGAAGGCGGATGCGGGATCCGTACCGGGATTTTTTACAGGATATTTCCGAGGATATGCGCCGCCCGGACGGAAAGACACTGCCGGCGATTCTGGAAGAGAATACGGCAGTCCACCTGGCGGACACACGCCTTACAAAAGAAGAAAAAGAAGAGCTGCAGGAGGCCGGATGCAGCCTTGGCACCGGGGACCGCGCCATACAGAAGGCAAATCTGGACCGGTACGAGGCGCGCCTTGTGCAGCGGATCGCGGAACTTCAGAAAGGATTGCCGGAAAGGAAGAGGCTCTGTCAGAGTCTTGGAATCATGGGAGGCCTTTTTTTATTTTTGATTCTGGTTTAGAGCGTGTCTGAAAAACGGAGGAGCAGGCGTGGAGGTCGGGATTCTATTTAAAATCGGGGCAGTCGGGATTCTGGTATCGGTCCTGTGCCAGGTATTAAAACACAGCGGCCGGGAAGAACAGGCATTTCTTGCAAGCCTTGCCGGTCTTGTGCTGGTGCTGTTCTGGATTCTTCCCTATATTTCCGCGTTGTTTGAGGATATCAAAAAACTATTTACGATTTAACCGAGTAAGGCAGGCAGCGAAGCGAATTGCCGCTTTGCCATGCAAGGGAGAGGGAAAAACGGAGGGGATTATATGGATATGCTTCGGATCGCGGCGCTTGGAACGGCGGGCGTGCTGCTTGGAATCACGGTAAAAGGAGCAAAGCCGGAATTTGCCCTTCTTGTGACGGTCGGTGCAGGCCTTTGCATCCTGGCCGGAACCGTCGGAAAAATGCAGTATCTGCTCGGCATGCTTGCACAAATGAAATCGTATCTCCCGGTGGACTCGTCGTATCTGAACACACTGCTGAAAATGCTGGGAATCACCTATGTGGGGCAGTTTTCCGCCGGGATCTGCAAGGATGCGGGCTATTCTTCGATTGCCGGGCAGATTGAACTGTTCGCCCGCCTGTCAGTTCTTGCCGTCAGCATGCCGGTGCTGCTTGCTCTGCTGGAAACGGTTCATGATTTTTTGTAAAAAAGCCGGATGGGGCATGACGCTGCTTCTTCTATGTCTTTTTTTCGGAATGGGAAGAACGCAGAAAATCGAAGCAGCGATACAGAACGCGCCGGAGAGCCGGGCAGAAGAATCCCGTTTGGACATCGTAGGAACAGACCGGGAAAAGCAGGAGACGGAGCGTGCGGCGGTCAGAGAAAAGAAAGAGCAGCAGGAGACAGAAACGGGAGATACCGAAACGGATCAGGCAACAGCAGCGCAGGATGAACTTCTTGCGGAACTCGACTTTGATACAATCCAGCAGGAAGTGGACAGCCTGCTTTCCGGCCAGGAATTTTCCTTTGCCGGGACGGTGCGTTCTCTTTTGCAGGATGGCGATCCCTTCCGCAGTTTCCGTGCCGGAAATGCCGTTTTCTCCTGCGCAAAAACAGCATTCCTTGCGCAGAAAGGCCTGATGAAGGAGCTGTTTCTTCTCGTTCTGGCAGGCGCAGTGCTCGGCAGTTTTTCCTCTCTCTTTGAAGGAAAACAGGTCAGGGATGCCAGCTTTTACATGGTCTATCTGCTTGCACTCGCACTGATTCTGAAAAATTTCCAGTCGAGCGGGGAAAACCTGAAGGCCGTCATCACATCGCTGGTCGCCTTCATGCGGATTCTGACCCCGTCCTATTATCTGGCGGCTGCAGCCGCCGGGGGCGCATCAACGGCTGTGATGTTTTATCAGATGCTCCTTCTCGTGATTCTTGCCGTCGAAAAGCTCCTGCTTGCCCTCGTCCTCCCGATGATCCACATCTATCTGCTGATTGCCCTTGTGAACGATCTTTCCGGCGAGGAGATTTTGTCCCATATGACAGAGCTGCTGGAAACATGCGTGAACGGCCTTTTAAAATCGTCGCTCGGCGTGCTTGTGGGAATGCAGATGATCCGGAATCTGATCGCACCGGCACTCGATTCCCTGCGGCAGATGGCACTCTGGCGGACCGCCGGAATGATTCCCGGTATCGGAAATGCGGTGAATGCCGTGACCGAGCTGGTGGCAGGCTCCGCGGTGCTGATCCGCAACTGCTTTGGCGTGACGGCAATGCTGGTACTGCTCGCAGCAGGCATGGTCCCCGCCGTCCAGCTTCTCGTTTCGGGTCTTTCCTTCCGCCTTCTCGCCGCGGCGGCGCAGCCCGTCTCGGACAAGCGGATCGCGGGATGTCTTGCGGCGGCAGGAAAAGGATATGCGATGCTTCTGCGTCTCCTTCTGACCGTAGAAGTCCTGTTTCTGCTGACGATTGCAATCCTGGCGGGAACTTTTTCCTAGAGCTTGTCTGAAAAAGGCTTTTCGCAAGCTGCGAGTCCCAGTTTGTGGGAGATTTTATCCGAATGAGGGCGGCGTAGCGGGCTACGGCAACCGAATGAGGGTAAAATATACCGCAAAGTGGGGCTTGCAGCTTGCGGAAATGGTTTTTCAGACACGCTCTAGCGTGTAGTTGGGCAGGCAGCGGCGGGAGGCGGCATGGTAGAAGAGATTCTGCAGTGGCTTAAGAATATTTCGATTTTTCTGATTTTTATGACAACTGTGCTGAACCTGATCCCGGAGAAGGAGGACAAGAAGCCGGTTCAGTTTTTTCTTGGAATTGTGATGGTACTGATTTTTTTCCAGCCCGTGCTAAAAGCGGGAGGTCTGGAGCAGAAAATGGCGCAGACGCTCGACCGTCTGACGCTGGAAGAGGAGGCAGCAGCAATGGAAAATGTACAGATTCGCGCAGAAAGCTTTGAAAAACAGTATTACGTGGGCGCCTGGGAAAAAGAGACGGAGCGCCAGATCCGCATGTATCTGTCAGAGAGCGGTATTCCGGGGGCAGCCGTTTCGGTAACGCTGGAGCCGGGAAACACCGGTGAGGCAAAAGAGATCCGCATTGAAGCGCCGATGCGGCAGACGAGCATTTACCGCGAAGAACAGAAAAAACAGCGGGAAATGCTCGATGAAAAGCTGACAGAGATCAAAAGTGTTTTAAGTGAGGTCTACGGAACCGATCCGGCGCATATTATGGTAGAGATTTCGGAATAGGCCTATGAGGGAAAAGGCAGCGGCGTTTTTCCGGAAACAGAAAAAGGAGCAGTGGATGCTGTACTTCCTGCTGGCGGCAATCGGCGTTGTCCTGCTGCTGCCGACGGGAACAAAAAAGACCGGTGAGGAGACAGAACAGCCGCAGGAGACGGCTGCGCGTCCGGCGGGGGATGCGGGACTTTCGGTGCAGGAGGAGATGGAACAGCGCCTTTGTGACGCACTTTCCCAGATGGACGGTGTGGGCGCAGTGCACGTCGTGGTGACGCTGGAATCCACAGGAAAAAAGATTGTGGAAAAAGATGTCCCAACGCGGAGCACAACGGAGGAAAACAAGAAGGGAGAGGAGACCGGAAGCGTTACATCCTCGTCGCAGGATGAGGCAACTGTCTATGAAAAGACACAGAACGGAGCCGAGACACCGTATGTGGTTTCCGAGGAGTACCCGGCGGTGCGCGGCGTGCTCGTTATCGCAGAAGGCGGGGGAAACCCGGTGACGATACAGGAGATTCAGGAGGCCGTGATGGCATTATTTCAGGTGGGCGCAAATAAGATTAAAGTAGTCAAAATGAAGTAAAGGAGTCAAATGCGTGGAAAAATTAGAACAGGAAATGAATGCACCTGAGAAAATGGCAGAGACACCATCGCCGAAAAAGACGGCCGGGAAAAAGAAAAAATTCCGGAAAAACCAGGTCATCATCACCGCCCTTGCGATCATGATTGCCGTCGCCGGATACATCAATTATGCCGACAGCACCCTGTCCACGAAGACGACGGCCGACGGAACAACGGCGGACACCAGTACTGTGCTGAAAGATATTTCCAGCCTCGACACCGACATCACCGACGAGGTAGACGCCGGAGCCGCAGGCGATTCCTCACGGACCATCACAGAAACGCCGGGAGAGGCTGTCCTTGCCGGGGCATCTACATACATGGCCCAGGCCAGAATCGACCGGGAACAGATCCGTTCCCAAAACAAAGATACCTTAAATGAAATCATCAACAATACAAACCTCTCCGAAACCGAGCGCCAGAGCGCCGTCCAGAGTATGGTGGAAATGACGGAACTTGTAGAAAAAGAATCTGCCACCGAACTTCTTCTCGAGGCAAAAGGCTTCTCCGACGTCGTCGTAAACCTGACCGGCGAAACCGCCGACATCGTTGTCCCGATGAAAGAAGTAAGCGAGGAACAGCGTGCCCAGATCGAAGACATCGTAACCCGCAAAACCGGAATCGGCGTAGAAAACATCGTCATCACCCCCATGAGCTCCGACGCTGATACAGCCGCAGAGGAGAGTGCTCAGTAAAAATTTCAGCAAAAGTCAATAAAAAATCCGGAAACGCAAAATCATGCGTTCCGGATTTTTTTACGTAATTCTATTTAATTGTCTCCATGTGCCGTTCTGGAAACCGTCTGCAGTGCCTTTTTCACCGGCGGCAGCGAAATCAGAATCACAGTCAGCACACCTTCAGCCAGCAGATAGCTGTAGTTGTAAATAATCGGATACAGCGCCTTCAAAGACTGCGGGAAATTCTCCGGCATATAATCCATCCAGTACAGATATCCGCCTAACGTATGGAAAAATCCCCTCGCCAGCACAGCCACAATATACCCGATCAGCAGCCCGTTTTTCTTCTTTCCAAAGAATCCGGCTACACCCAGCGCCGCAAACGCAAACACATAATCACAGCACACCTGGAACAGAGAAAGCACATACGGCCCCTGGATAAACTGCAGCAGACCATAAGCAAAACCAACAAGAATACCCGTCTTCGCCCCATACCAGTTCGCGATCAGCACAATAAACAGCATCGAAAACAACGTAACCGATCCGCCGTACGGCAGCTCAAACACCTTCACATACGAAGTCACAAACGCCAGCGCAATACCCATTGCACAGAAAGCCAGCTTTCTGGCATCCATCGGCTTTCCTTTGCTCTTCTTAGAAGAGAGAACCGAAGCAATCACCACCAGCGCCACCATCAGCACCACACATCCAACATAACCGGCCGTCGTCAGCCCGCCGTCAGCAGTAACAAAAAAACTCATAAAAAAAACCTCCTTCGCATTCCGCTTGGAGGGGCTCACATAAAAACACAGTCCCGAATCACATCCGAAACCACGTTCCAGCTTCCCTACGCAGGAATTATCCCGTTCAGGTAGTGAGGGTCCGTGAGTAATCATCTTTTTCCCACGTTCTCAGCCAAAAGGCTCCCCTAGCGTCTTTATTATTTTATCGTATTAAAGTATACCCACCTCTCCCCTATTTGTCAACCCACACATTTCCCATCCTTCCGTCTTAGAACATCAGGGCGGGGGCGACGGCTGCGAAAGGACTCCTTGCGACTGTGAGGCTGTCCCCTCAACGGAGTGAGGAGCCTTCGCAGCCGCCGCCCCCGCCCGTCCGTTATTTCACACAAATACATGTTGACAACAAGTACATACAAGTGCTATATTACAATTAGTTCAATCATTAAACTAATTCCACGAAAGGAGCACCACCCAATGCAGATTCTGAAAGTAACAGACGAAGCATTCCGCCAGTACGGCAAAGTCATCAAAGACCTCGACGCCAGCGACATCATCACCGCCATGTCCGAGACCCCATGTCCCGATGACGTAGTCTACGAGCCTTCCATTGAAAGCCTCGAAGCCTGCAAAAGCGCCCAGTCCGTATCCGACAGCCTCTACGGCGGCATGCCGATCCAGATCGGCTACTGCAACGGCCACAACCACCTGCTGAACGCCGTAGAATACCACCGCGACAGCGAAATCAACATCGCCGTAACCGACCTGATCCTGATCCTCGGAAAAGAACAGGACATCACCGAAGACCACACCTACGACTCATCCAAAATGGAGGCCTTCTTAATCCCGGCCGGAACCACCATTGAAGTCTATGCAACCACCCTCCACTACGCACCATGCAACGTGGCAGCCAGCGGCTTCAAATGCGTCGTAGTCCTTCCAAAAGGAACCAATACCGACATCACCCTGGAAGAAAAACACACCCCGGAAGACGACCTGCTCTTCGCCAGAAACAAATGGCTCTTAAGCCACCCGGATGCAAACATCGCCGGAAGCGTAGCAGGCATCAAAGGAGAAAACCTCTCGGTAAAATAAACCCGGAGACAAAACCAGAAATCAGAAACACTGCCTTTAAAAGAGCAGTTCTGAACATAAAAAGAAACCAAAAACCAAGAAAACCCAAAAAGGAGGATCTTCAAAAATGATCAACAATACACCGGAAATCAAATTAGGTATCGTTGCAGTAAGCCGTGACTGCTTCCCGAACAGCCTTTCCGAGAACAGAAGAAAAGCAGTCGTAAAAGCATACGACGGAGAAATCTACGAATGTCCAATCATCGTCGAGAATGAAATCGACATGATGAACGCACTCGAAGACCTGAAAAAAGCAGAGTGTGATGCACTTGTTGTATACCTTGGAAACTTCGGACCGGAGATCGAGGAAACCCTGCTTGTAAAATACTTCGACGGACCTTGCATGGTAGTAGCAGCAGCAGAAGAGACCGGCGACGACCTTGTAGGCGGACGCGGCGATGCATACTGCGGCGTTCTGAACGCAAGCTACAACCTGAAACTGCGCAACCTGCATGCATACATTCCGGAGTACCCGGTTGGCGATGCAGAAGACGTAGCAGCCATGATCAAAGATTTCGTACCGGTTGCAACTGCAGTTGTAGCTGTTAAGAACCTGAAAATCATCAGCTTCGGACCGCGTCCGACCAACTTCCTGGCATGTAACGCACCGATCAAACAGCTGTACAACCTCGGCGTAGAAATCGAAGAGAACTCCGAGCTTGACCTGTTTGAAGCATTCAACAAACACGCAGGCGACGAGAGAATCCCGGCAGTCGTAGAAGATATGGCAAAAGAGCTCGGCGAAGGAAACCTGAAACCGGAAATCCTGCCGAAACTGGCTCAGTACGAGATCACCCTGTTAGACTGGATCGAAGCGCACAAAGGCTCCAGAAAATACGTAACCCTGACCGGAAAATGCTGGCCGGCATTCCAGACACAGTTCGGATTCGTTCCTTGCTATGTCAACAGCCGTCTGACCAAGATGGGCATCCCGGTATCCTGTGAGGTAGATATCTACGGAACACTGTCCGAGTTCATCGGAACCGTTGTATCCAAAGATACCGTAACACTCCTCGACATCAACAACACCGTTCCGAAGGATATGTATGAGAGCGAAATCAAAGGCAAATTTGATTACACCTTAAAAGATACCTTCATGGGATTCCACTGCGGAAATACCGCTTCCACCAAACTGGCATTCTGCTCCATGAAATATCAGATGATCATGGCAAGAACCCTTCCGGAAGAAGTAACACAGGGTACCCTCGAGGGAGATATCGTTCCTGGAGACATCACCTTCTATCGTCTGCAGAGCACATCTGACGCAAAACTGCGCGGATACATCGCAGAGGGCGAGGTTCTTCCTGTAGCAACACGTTCCTTCGGAAGCATCGGTATCTTCGCTATTCCGGAGATGGGCAGATTCTACCGTCACGTACTGGTAGAGAAAAACTATCCGCATCACGGCGCAGTAGCATTCGGACACTTCGGAAAACCGTTATTCGAAGTATTCAAAATGCTCGGTGTTGAAGTAGATGAGATCGGCTACAATCAGCCGAAGGGTGTTCGTTACCCGACAGAGAATCCGTGGGGCTGATCCGTTCCGGAAGATTCACTGAAAAATAAGAAAGATATGCAGTAACGCATAAGCAAAAGGGCGGAGCAGAGATCTAGGTCTGCTGCCGCCCTTTTTGAAAAAGAGTAGAAAAAGGAGATTCGACATGTATTTTATTGGTGTTGACCTTGGTACTTCCGCTGTCAAACTGCTTCTGATGGACGAGGAAGGCAAAATTGTAAATATTGTATCGAGAGAGTATCCGCTGTATTTCCCGCATCCAGGCTGGTCTGAGCAGAAACCGGAAGACTGGTGGGAGCAGAGCAAAGAGGGAATCCGCGAGCTGGTAAAAGACGTAGACAAATCCCAGGTAGCCGGCATCAGCTTCGGCGGCCAGATGCATGGCCTTGTCATCCTGGATGAGAACGATAACGTCATCCGCCCGGCGATCCTCTGGAACGACGGCCGTACCGCAAAACAGACCGATTATCTAAACACCGTAATCGGAAAAGAAAAACTCTCCGAGTACACCGCAAACATTGCATTTGCAGGCTTTACCGCACCGAAGATTCTCTGGGTGAAAGAAAATGAGCCGGATAACTTCGCAAAAATCTGCAAAATCATGCTTCCAAAAGATTACCTGGCATACCGTCTCTCCGGCGCATTCGTAAGCGACTACTCCGATGCATCGGGCATGCTTCTGATGGATGTCAAAAACAAATGCTGGTCCAAAGAGATGGCAGAAATCTGCGGTATTTCCCTGGAGATGCTGCCGGAGCTCCATGAGAGCTTTGACGCTGTCGGAACCTTAAAACCGGAAGTAGCAGCAGAACTTGGACTGCCGGAGACCTGTAAAGTTGTAGCAGGAGCCGGAGACAACGCAGCAGCCGCAGTCGGAACCGGAACCGTAGGCGACGGCATGTGCAACGTTTCCCTTGGTACAAGCGGAACCGTATTCATTTCCAGCAACAAATTCGGCGTAGACAGCCACAATGCCCTGCACGCATTCGCACACGCAGACGGCCACTATCACCTGATGGGGTGCATGCTGAGCGCAGCTTCCTGCAACAAATGGTGGATGGATGAAATCATCCGCACAAAAGAATATACAAAAGAGCAGGAGAACATCACAAAGCTTGGTGAGAATAATGTCTTCTTCCTGCCGTATCTGATGGGCGAGCGTTCCCCGCACAACAACCCGGATGCAAGAGGAACCTTCATCGGCCTGACCATGGATACCACAAGAGAGGATATGACCCAGGCTGTTCTCGAGGGCGTTGCCTTTGCGATCCGCGATTCCTTTGAGGTAGCAAAATCCCTCGGCATCCAGATCGAGAGAACGAAAATCTGCGGAGGCGGTGCAAAGAGCCCTCTGTGGAGACGCATGATCGCAAACGTGCTGAACATCAAAGTGGACCGTATTGAGTCTGAGGAAGGCCCGGCACTTGGCGGAGCCATGCTGGCAGCCGTTGCCTGCGGTGTCTTTTCATCCGTAGAAGAGGCGGCAGAAAAAATTGTTCGTGTGACAGAGACCATCGAGCCGGAACCGGAACTGGTTGAGAAATATGAGCGCCAGTATCAGAAATTTGCAAAGATTTATCCGACTGTAAAAGATCTGTTTACAGAGCTGCTGTAATAAAAAGAGGTAAGAAATAAGATGAAGAAAGTGGAACATGGGAAAACATTTGACCGGAATGCAGCAAACCCGCCGGCGTTTGAAATCTTTCACAACACCGTGACAGAAGGCTATCCGGAGCACTGGCATACCGCAATTGAAATTATCATGCCGACCAGAGGCGAATATGAGGTTGTTGTCGGAAAAGACAGCTATAATCTCAAAGAGGGCGACATCATCATGATCAATTCCGGCGTTGTACACGGAATGAGATTCGTATCCCAGGGAGAACGGATTGTCATGCTGGTGGAACCGGGCTGTGTGGAGAATCAGGAAGAAATGGAAACGATTTTCCTGCGGCTTCCGGCCATCTACTTCAAAAAAGAGGATGAGGAAGATCCCTTCTATCTGTTTCTGCGCAGCCAGATTCTGGAACTGGTGCGGGAATACGATAATCAGGGCGCAGTGATGACGCACGGAATCTGCACCGGCCTCAAAGAGCTTTTTTCAGAGTTTGGCCGCAAGGGCTTTTCGGATGCCAACGCGCAGAATACGTTCGGGGCAATGAAGCAGCAGGAATATATCGAGGCTGTTTTAAGCGCCTGCCGTTATATCAATGTCCATTACATGGAGAATCTTTCTCTCGAGGAAGTAGCTGCGGTCAGCGGATTTTCCAAGTTCCACTTTACCAGAATTTTCAAGCAGTACATGAACATGACATTCTATGAGTACCTCAATTCTAAACGCGTCAAACGCGCAGAGGAGCTTCTGTACGACAAAAAGATGAGTATCACGGATGTGGCGATGAATTCCGGATTCTCTTCTTTAAGTGCCTTCAACCGTACCTTCAAGACGGTAAAGGCATGTTCGCCGAGCGATTACCGCAGACAGCGGGAGTCGATAGTACAGGCTTTGCTGATGCAGGGATAAAAGGACTTGTATTTCACACTTTACTGTGCTAAAATGGTAGTATTCCGAGTTATAAGAATGAGATGGGGACTTAATTTTCGTACAGGAGGGTTTGAAATGAACAAGAAACTTCATACAGAAGCAGTAGACCAGCTTTTTGAGGCAATTCTGTGTCTGAAGAATAAGGAAGAATGCTATACTTTTTTTGAGGATGTATGCACCATCAATGAACTGCTTTCGCTGTCGCAGCGGTTTGAAGTGGCGAAAATGCTGCGGGAGAAGAGAACGTATCTGGAAATCTCCGAAAAGACGGGAGCATCCACGGCGACGATCAGCCGCGTGAACCGTTCCTTAAGCTATGGAAACGACGGGTATGAGATGGTGTTTGAACGGATGGAAAAGAAAGAAAATGTGTAAAATCAAAAAAGACGGTGCGATTCCAACGCAGCCGTCTTTTTTTAATTACACGTTTGTTCTTAATTTTTCTTTTTCGGATCAGAAGGCGCCGCGAGGGATGCCAGTTCATCCACCATGTGCTCGATCATCTGTTTTTTCAGATAGACATCGAAACTCAGCAGACAGATAAACGAAAAGAGCTGGAGAAATTCCCGGTCCTCCTCCGGTGAGCTGCCGAACATGGACTTGGATACATCCGCTTTTTTCAGAAGATCTTCTTTTACGGATGCAATTTCTTCTTTTTCCATCTGGAAAATTTCGTCGTAGATATCTTTGATGGAAAAGCCGCTCTCCGTGCCGAAATACCGAGCGGTGATCGGGGCGAGCAGTGTCTGGATATCCGTGATCGAGAGGATGTTTTTAAAGTAGTAAATAAAAACCAGAAGCATCATGTGCTCCGGCGAATATTTCTTTTTGACCGGCGGCGGGAGCAGCTTGTTTTTTGCATAGTTGTTGATCATTGTTTTTGTCAGAACCTTATCGGACTCGAAGCGGCGCGAAGAAGCGAGCTGTGCGTCCATAAAGGTCGTGACCTGGTCCATATATAAAGCAATATTCGGGATTTCCCCCGGGCGGATGCCTTCGAGAGAATCCAGTGAATTCAGTAAATCATGAAGAATTTTATCTGAGTCTATCGTCATTTGTTATCACCTCACTGTTCCCATTATATAGTTTTCAATACCAGATAGCAAGGACTTTGCGAAAAAAAGTTTCCATGATAAAAATGCAACGTATGTTCGTTCTTACTTGTAACCGGGGCGGATTTGTTATATACTGAGATGCATGTGAAAAGATTCGAAGCAGATGAGGAGAAAGAATATGAATCAGACAGAAACAGGATTAAACCCAATGCAGATGGAAGCTGTGGAGCACACCGAAGGGCCGCTTCTGATCCTTGCAGGTGCCGGTTCGGGAAAGACGAGGGTACTGACACACCGCATCGCCTCCCTGATCCGGGACAAAGGCGTCAATCCGTGGAATATTATGGCGATCACCTTTACGAACAAGGCCGCCGGAGAAATGCGTGAACGTGTCGATAAAATCGTGGGATACGGATCGGAGCGGATCTGGGTCAGCACCTTCCATTCCAGCTGCGTGCGGATTCTGCGCCGCCATGCTGACCGTCTGGGATACGCCAACAATTTTGCAATTTACGATACCGATGACCAGAAATCGCTGATCAAGGACATCATGAAACGGCTCCAGATGGATCCGAAACTGTACCGCGACCGTGCGATCATGGCGGCAATTTCGTCCGCAAAGGATGAGATGATCGAGCCGGACCAGTACCGGATTGACGCGGGAATCGACTGGAAGCTGCAGAAGTATGCGGCAGTTTATGCGGAGTATCAGGCAGAGTTAAAGAAAAACAATGCGATGGACTTCGATGATCTGCTGGTACAGACCGTAAAATTATTCCAGCAGTTCCCAGAAGTGCTCGACTATTATCAGGAGCAGTTCCGCTATATCATGGTCGATGAGTATCAGGATACCAACACGGTTCAGTTCCGCTTTGTGAGCCTTCTGGCGGCAAAATACCGCAATCTCTGCGTTGTCGGCGATGATGACCAGTCGATCTATAAATTCCGCGGGGCGAATATTGAAAATATTCTGAGTTTTGAGCATGTCTTCCCGGATGCGAAGGTCATTAAACTGGAGCAGAATTACCGTTCCACGCAGAATATTCTGAATGCGGCAAATGAAGTGATTGCGAATAACCAGGGACGAAAAGCAAAACGCCTGTGGACAGAGAACCCGGAGGGAGATCTCATCGATCTGCGGCAGTTCCAGAGCGGTTTTGAGGAGGCGGAGTACGTGGCAGGAGAAATCACGCGCGGCGTCCGCACGGAGGGAAAGAAGTACCGTGATTATGCAATTCTCTACCGTACCAACGCACAGTCCCGTCTTTTTGAGGAGAAACTGCTGCTTGCAAATGTTCCATATAAAATCGTGGGCGGTGTCAACTTCTATGCGAGACGCGAGATCAAGGATCTGCTGGCGTATCTGCGTGTGATCGAGAACCCGGAGGATGACCTTGCGGTACTGCGTATCATCAACGTTCCGCGGCGCGGTATCGGAGCGGCGACGATCAACAAAGTGCAGGACTGGGAGGCAGAGCAGGGCATCCGTTTCTACGATGCGCTTCTCGAGGCCGAGTATGTGCCGGGGCTGATGCGGTCTTTAAATAAGATTAAATCCTTCACGTCCTTTTTACAGGTACTCCGCGCGAAAGCAGATTATCTGTCGGTCAAAGAGCTGCTGAATGAAATCATCGAGGAGACCGGCTATGTAGCAGATCTGCAGGCGGAGGGAACCGAAGAAGCGGCAGCCCGCATCGAGAACATCGACGAGCTGATTTCAAAGATTGCGGATTATGAGGAGAGCGCCGAACAGCCATCTCTCGGTGGTTTTCTGCAGGAGGTTGCGCTGGTGTCTGATATCGACTCGGTGGATGAGGAGAGCGATTACGTGCTGCTGATGACACTGCATTCCGCAAAAGGACTGGAGTTCCCGAACGTATTCCTTGCCGGCATGGAGGATGGTATTTTCCCGAGCTACATGACGATCACCGGAGATGATCCGTCGGAGCTGGAGGAGGAGCGCCGTCTCTGCTACGTGGGCATCACGCGTGCGATGCAGCATCTGACATTGACGTGTGCGCGCCAGAGAATGATCCGCGGCGAAGTGCAGTACAACAAGATGTCCCGTTTTGTCAAAGAGATTCCGCGGGAGCTGATTTCCCTGGAGCGGGAGCGCGGGGAGATCGAAGACCGGAAGCCGAAGATGGACATTCCGACGAGAGGCAGTGTCTATGCGGCGATGAAGCAGGCATTCCGCGAGAAGCCGCAACAGGCGAAAACCTTCAGCGCGCAGAAGGCGACGAAACTCGATTACGAAATCGGGGATACGGTGCGCCATATCAAGTTCGGTGTCGGCATTGTCACGGATATCGTGGACGGCGGAAGAGATTATGAAGTTACCGTCAACTTCGACCAGGCTGGTACGAAGAAAATGTTTGCTTCGTTTGCAAAACTGAAAAAGCTATAAGGAGAACGAGAGCGTGTCGGAAAACAAAATTCCGGCACGCTCTTTTTTCGACTGATGCGTCAGACGATCAGGTGGTAATCAGGGTGGAATAGCCGTCGCGGCGCAGGCGGCGTTCCATCAGAATGGCATTTCCGAGCTGGCGGTAAGCGCCGACCTGGACCTTGAAAAAGCCGTCCTCGGCGAGAAGAAAAGCGGGATAGCCCTGGTCGAGAAGGTCGTAAAGCATACGGTCGGCATTCTGGCGGATGCGGAAAAGGCCGGTCTGGACACGGTAGAAGGTTTCCGGTGTGTCGGAAGGATTTTCCTGTTCCGGCGGCGTGGGACGGGGCGGAGCGGCAGGACGCGGAGGCTCCCGTCGGGCTGTCGGGTCCGGTATATCGTCCGGGCGATCGGAGCGGTTTTCACGGGCTGCTTCCGTTTCCGCAGCACGCCGGTCAGCCTCCGTGACCGTCTCGAGATCCAGCGTTCCAAGCACTGCATCCGCGATGGCGCGGGCGATTTCTTCCTGCTTTTCATCGTAGAGCGTATTGTCCTGCTCATTGTTCAGAAAGCCGGTTTCAATCAGAAGAGCCGGCATTTTCGTCCGCCGCAGAACAACAAGCCCTGGCCGTGCCTTGACTCCGAGATTCCGGAATCCCAGCTCCGAGAGCGCGCCGTTAATGTTTTCTGCCATTGTCTGTTTGATGCCAGAGTTGTCATAGACAAGCGTTTCCACGCCGGTATACTGGTTCGGTTCCTCCGAAGAATTCCGGTGAAAAGAAATAAAAAAGTCGGCATCCGCCTGATTGGCCATCTGCGCCTTTTCAAACGGCGTCTGATAAACATCGGTTGTGCGGGTATAAATGACAGAGACACCCTGCCGGGAAAGAAGCTCGCCGACCGCCATGGCGAGGGAAAGATTGTCATCCTTTTCCCTGCGTCCCTCATAGACAGCGCCCGGATCACTTCCCCCGTGTCCGGCATCGATTACGATAGTATAGGGCATAAGATCAAAGCTCCTGAAAATACGGTTCTACTTACGATATGAAGAAAGGACGAAAAAGGTTATACTTTTTTTAGTTTTATTTCATTGTATCGTATACGGCCGGTGTGTTAGAATAGGAGATAACATTAGGAAAGTGTGTCAAAAAATCTGCGGAGGATACAAAAGACACACAGATGAGAGTGAGGATTTCATGAGAATTACAATATTCAGTCTGGGGGGACTGCTTGGACAGTATGTGACCAACACGGCGCTTCTTCACGGCGCACAGGTGACCGCCTACGTGCCGGATGCAAAAGCGATCTGGCCGAGAAAAAATCTGACCGTGATTGAGGGAAGCCTTCAGAACCGGGAACGCGTGCTGGAGGCACTGCTGGAAGCGGATGCAGTCATCAGCGTGCTGGCTCCGATGCGTGTGAAATATGTAAAAGAAGAGGAGACACCGCTGGCTGACGGAAACGCGATGATTCTCTCGGCCATGAAGCAGCTTGGAAAAACGCGGTTTGTGACGGTAGGCCATGTCTGCATTCATGCGTTTGGAGACTGCGAGGACAAATACCAGAGAATGAGTACGAAATTCATGCAGATTTTCTGGCCAGGTGTCTATAAAGATATGCAGAAGATGGGACAGGTTCTGGCACGGAGCGATCTGAACTGGACACTGGTGCGGACGTGTCCGGGAAGAGACGGGAAAGTGAAAAAGGTAGGGCAGAACTGCAGTATTTCGCTGGACGGCAGCCAGTTCCGGCCTGGATACTCGAGAGAGGCCCTGGCGGAATTTCTGTACGAGGCGGCCGCCGATCAGCAGATGTACAGCAGAAAAATGCCCATTTTTTACAGAGAGGGGTAAGAATGGATTTTTCAATTTTATATGCACTGCAGCATCTTCACAATGCAGTGCTCGACCGGGTGATGGTGGGAATTACTTCACTTGGAAATGCGGGATGGATCTGGATTGCGCTGACCGCCGTTTTCTTAATCCTTCCGAAATACCGGAAATGCGGTGTAAGAATGGCGATCGCGCTGATTTTAGATTTGATTTTATGTAATCTGGTGTTAAAGCCGCTGGCAGCGCGCCCGCGTCCTTGCTGGATTGACGAGCAGGTAAAGCTGCTGGTTGCCGCTCCGAAGGACTATTCCTTCCCATCGGGCCATTCGGCAGCCTCGTTTGCGGCGGCAGTCTCTATTTTTGTGATGCACAAAAAAGAAGGAGCTGCCGCACTGATTCTGGCCTGCCTGATTGCATTTTCCAGACTGTATCTGTTTGTGCATTTCCCGACCGATGTCCTGGCGGGAATTGCGGTTGGTTTTATCTGTGCTTTTCTGGCTGCGAAGATCCAGAACGGTTTTCTTCTTCGTTCTCGAGGTCGATAAAACGGAACGAAAGCATCAGATACAGAATTTCATCCGGGCTGGAAAGATCGGATTCTAAAATTTCCTTGATCTTTTCCAGGCGGTAGAGCAGGGTACTGCGGTGGATAAAAAGCTCACGCGCCGTCTGGACGACATTGCAGTGGTTGTCCAGATAGCAGCGGAGCGTCCGCATATAGTCACTGCCGGCGCTGTCGTCGTGCTCCTGCAGAAAGAGAAGTCTCTCATGGCACAGCATGTAGCCTGGGAGCTTTTTTGTTGCCTGATCGAGGATGTAGTCAAACGAGATGTCGTTGAACGGATGCATCCGTTTGTCGGGATATTTTCGCGTACCGAACTGCAGGGCGATTTTTGACTGGATATACTGGCGGCGCAGATTCATGTGGCCGTTCATGCAGCGCGAAAAGCCGGCATTTAAGGAACTGTCCTCCACAAAGTGCACCATGCGTTCCATCAGATCGGTCATGGAAAAATCGGACAGCGTGAGGTTAAAGAACGCAACGATACCGCCGCCGTGCGGAAACGCGGAGCAGCCGGTCAGAATATTTTCCAGATAGGCGCAGACCGAGTTTGCCGTCAGGTTTTTCTGATCCATATCGGAGAGCTGCAGATAGAGGCAGCAGTAGGTGTGGCGGGAATACCAGCCGAGCGCATCGAGAGCCTGGCTGACCGCAATATAGTCGGCCATCCGGTCGTCGAGGGCACGGAGCAGCACGGTGTGAAGCGACTGCGCCGGCGAGGTTTTCTGCATCACATTGTGCAGGAAGGCGTGATGGATCATTTCTGCAAGAAATTCAAGAAGAAAGCCTTCGGAATCAGAAAGATCCTTTTTCGTGTCGAGGAGCAGCAGGCGGTAGGCGCTCTGACCATGCTGCGTGATGTTGACGCCAAGAGAGCCAAGTCCCGTGACGTGTTCCGGAAAGCGGAACCATCCATCGAGATCGCGGACGGATGCGTATTCGCTGCTTTCTGTCAAGGAGAGCAGAAGCGGGCGCGTTGCATCGAGGGAGCCAAACACCTTCTCGGGAAAAAAGGAAGGTTCTTCGGACGCTGCAGCGATGATGGAAAAATCCATGCCGACCACCATCAGCGGGTGGGCAAAAACAGGCAGGGAGAGATTTAAAAGATGCTGGATCGATTTTCCGTCGAGCCGTGCCTGCATCAGCTCCTTCTGCCAGGAATCGTACGTCCAGAAAAGCTCCTGCAGGAACGAAAAAACAGCGGATACGCTGCTCTTAACGGCGATCGAAACCGGAGCCGGAAGTTCCTCCGGCAGTTCTTCGGTACAGAGAAGAAAAAGGGAGCTGCTTTCTTCCGGGAGGGAGGAAAGAGAGCCGATCTGTTCTTCTGTGCAGAGAAAGACCCGGTGCGCAGTGGCTGCGGAGCCTGTCTGATAAAGAACAGGCAGTTCCAGTGTGCCGGAGAGCGGCAGGTTTTCCGGTGCAAGAACCGAAAAAGCGCTGCTTAGTTTATACGCGAGAAATGCGGGGGAGAGCTTCATCGTATCATCCTCCCTGCGCGTGTCATATCGTAAAAATTCATAAAAACCTCCTCAGAAATGAGTGACGTTCTGCGGACGAAACCGCGGTACTTTTTATTTTAGCAGAACAAAAAGGTCTGTCAAGAAAGAAAAGACAGGGGTGCGGGAATTTTTACGGCGGCAACAAGTTAAGATTTTGTGAAGATAGTTGTGGTTTGCGGGGAAAACTGCTACAATATGGCTGATTTGGTTACTGTTCACTCAGCAGTGAAACACTTGCTGTTTCGCTGCGTAAGAATATGATTCAGGTGATTTGAAGTGGTTTTTACAGAAGAAAAAGGAAGGTATGACTTTGAGGTATCATATTATAGTAAATAAAAAATCGCGGTCGGGGCGCGGCGAGAAGCTGTGGCCGGTGATGGAAGGCGAGCTTGAGCGGCGCAGGACGGAATTTCGTGTATATCCGACAAAGTATCACGGAAGCGCACGGGAGACGGCAGCACGGCTGACCGCGAAAGGGGTATGGAATCCCGATGATGTCCTTCTGGTGATCGGCGGAGACGGTACGGCGAATGAGGCGGTCGATGGAATCACCAGCCTGTCGGATGTAAAGTTCGGTTATATTCCAACGGGAAGCGGCAACGATTTTGCGCGCGGTGCCGGAATTCCCTCCGATCCGCTGCAGGCGCTGGAAGCTGTGCTGAAAGGGGAGGAAAAGGAGATCAACATTGGAACGGCGCTTCTTGGCAGCCAAAAGCGGAGATTTCTCGTCAGCACCGGCATCGGTTTTGATGCAGGCATCTGCCACGAGGCGCTGGCATCAAAAATCAAGAATACGCTGAACCGGCTGCATCTGGGAAAACTTACGTATGTGATGATTGCACTGCGGCAGCTCTTTTATCTCGAACCGTTCACACTGGATGCAGCGCTGGAAAACGGAGAACACCGTTCGTTTGAAAATGTTCTTTTTGCAGTGGCAATGAATTTTCCGTACGAAGGCGGCGGCTTCCGCTTCTGCCCGGAGGCGGACGGGACAGATGATCTGCTCGACGTGATGGTGGTTTCCAATCTTGCCAAATGGAAAGTCAGCTATCTTCTGCCGATGGCGCTGTTTGGACGCCACACGGGATTTCCTGAGGTACATATGGAGCGGTGCAGCAGCCTTTCCTTTCAGACAGACCGTGCGGAACCGGTCCACCTGGACGGAGAATCGGGCGGACACCGCACGGAGGAAAGGATCGGACTGGAAACGGAGCGTCTCCGCCTTTTGGGCGACTGGGTGAAAGAAGGGATGGAAAGATGATGTTCTGGATCATATTTTTTGCAGTGCTTGCCGTCCTGGCAGCAGGTTATTTCTTTTCCATTCTGCCGGCTACATCGAGACGGCAGGAATGTCTGAAATTTGCGGAATGGAATTATGCGCACCGCGGTCTGTGGAACGCGGCGGAGGGAATCCCGGAGAATTCTCTTCCGGCTTTTGCCCGCGCGGCGGAGCAGGGATATGCCATCGAGCTGGATATTCAGATCACAAAGGATGGCCGGATTGTGGTGTTCCACGACGACACGATGAAGCGGATGTGTGGAAACGAGGGAAAAATCAGCGATTATACGTATGAGGAACTCCAGCAGTTCCATCTGGGCGACAGCACGGAAAAGATTCCGCTGCTTCGTGAGGTACTGCAGACGGTAGACGGCCGCGTGCCGCTTTTAATCGAAATCAAGATGCCGGGACTTTCCACGGCGGTCTGTGCGGGATTTCAGAAGGAGATGGAGGGGTACACCGGCATGTTCTGCATGGAATCCTTCAACAGCCTGGCTCTCCGCTGGTGCCGCCGCCACATGCCGCAGACGTTGCGCGGCCAGCTTTCCGGCCGCTTTTCAAAGGATGACAAGGTGCATCTGATCCTGCGGGTAATGGCGCGTCATCTGATGCTGAATTTTATCGGAAAACCGGATTTTATCGCCTACGACCACCGCTACGCCGACTGCCCGGGCTTCCTGATTGACCGTATGCTGTTTCGGACACCGGCATTTGCATGGACGGTAAAAGATGAGCATGTATATAATCGGACACGGAAAAAATTCGACGCGGCGATCTTTGAACATTTCCATCCCAAGGACGGCTTTCAGAAACCGAAACGGCATCACCGAAGCGGAAAAATGCAGGCGCAGAAGGTTATTGTAAAAAAAGAAAAGAACAGGTTAGAAAGCGATGAATTGTTTCTTAAAAAATAATAAAGCTTATTGACTTCGGTTTTCGGTGTGCTATAATTTCAGCAGGTTGAAGAGAAAAACCTCGTCAGAAAAGTGGAGGGAAACTATGAAGACAATAAAAAAATATAAGCATTTTCTTCCGGTAGTGGTTTATGGTATTTTCTATCTGGAATGTTTTCAATATCTGGAAACGCACATTACGAAAGGTTATCATCTGATTCATACTCCGTTTGATGATATGATTCCGTTCTGTGAGTTTTTTGTGATTCCTTATTTTATGTGGTTTGGATATATTGCATGGTCAGTCCTTTATTTCGGCCTCTGCAACAAGAACCGCAGAGAATATTATCAGCTGATTATCAACCTGGGAATCGGAATGACGGCGTTCCTCGTGATTTCCTATCTGTACCCGAACGGCCAGAACCTGCGCCCGACGGTATTCCCACGGGAGAACATTTTCACGGATCTGGTCAGAGGCCTTTACCTGACAGACACACCGACCAACATATTCCCAAGTATTCACGTATATAATTCCGTAGCCGTAGCTGTTGCCGTAGAACACAGCGAGCAGCTCAAAAACCGCCCGGTATTCCGAAACGTCTGCCTGGGTCTGACGGTGCTGATTGTGCTTTCGACCATGTTTTTAAAACAGCACTCCGTATCGGATGTGTGCTGTGCGCTTGTTATGAATGCGGGAACCTGTATGCTGCTGTACAGACCGGCGAAGGCTGGCAGTGCACTGCGGACACGGGAGAAGAAAGCGAAATATAGAATGTAAAAACGGACGGCCCGCGCACTTTCTGGTGCTGGGGGATGCT
Source organism: Fusicatenibacter sp. (assembly GCF_977045365.1). Lineage (NCBI taxonomy): Bacteria > Bacillati > Bacillota > Clostridia > Lachnospirales > Lachnospiraceae > Fusicatenibacter > Fusicatenibacter sp. The sequence goes on along the minus strand of NZ_CDRRUH010000017.1, from coordinate 18,826 downwards.
GTTTCGGGGGATAAGAAATACTAAGAGCCTTGGAATTTGCTAAAAGCGTTATAAAAAAGTCAAAACTCGCTGCGCTCAGACAGTTGACTTTTTTATAACAACGCAAATTTCAAGGCTCTAAGTATTTCTAAATCCCCCTGCAAATGCGCCCACCCCCACTGTGCTCCCCAGCTCCCCGCCCTTTCTGCGTTCGTTTATTAAGAAACAAAACTTATAAAACATATAAGATATATTAATTTCATTTATAAAGATAAATATGCTATTCTGTAAGTAACGAAAGATTGTCCCGTTTTTTGGGGACTATGATTCAGACAAATGGAGGATAAAAATGAGTACAGTCAGACGCGTTTATGTGGAGAAAAAGCCGGAATTTGCGATTAAGGCGAAAGATCTGAAGCATGAAATCAAGCACTATCTGAACATCCAGACCGTAACCAACGTACGGGAGCTGATCCGGTACGATGTAGAAAATATCAGTGATGAGACATATGAGAAAGCATGTAAAGTAGTCTTTGCAGAGCCGCCGGTTGATATCTGCTATCAGGAAGATTTCCCGCGTGCAGAAGGTGCGAGAGTATTTTCCGTAGAATTCCTTCCGGGACAGTTTGATCAGAGAGCCGATTCTGCCGTACAGTGCGTGCAGTTCTTAAAAGAAGACGAGCAGCCGATCATCCGCTCCGCCGTTACGTATGTTATCGAAGGAGAGATGACGGATGAGCAGTTTGACGCAGTCAAAGCACACTGCATCAATCCGGTAGACTCCAGAGAGACAGGACTTGAAAAACCGGAAACCCTCGTGACAAAATTTGAAGAGCCGGCAGATGTCAAAATCTTCGACGGATTCATCGACATGCCGGAGGCAGAATTAAAAGCCCTGTATGATTCCCTCGGCCTTGCCATGACCTTCAAAGACTTCCTGCATATCCAGAACTACTTCCGCGGCGAGGAAAAACGCAATCCATCCATGACCGAGATCCGCGTACTCGATACCTACTGGTCCGATCACTGCCGCCATACCACCTTCTCCACCGAACTCACCAATGTGACCTTCGGCGAAGGCGACTACTACGAGCCGATGAAAAAAAGCTACGACCGCTACTTAAGCGACCGCGAGGTACTCTACAAAGGCCGTGACGACAAATTTATCTGCCTTATGGACCTTGCCCTTCTGGCAATGAAAAAACTGAAATCCGAAGGAAAACTCGCGGATCAGGAAGAGTCTGATGAAATCAACGCATGCTCCATCGTCGTACCGGTAGATGTAGACGGAAAAGACGAAGAGTGGCTGATCAACTTCAAAAACGAGACCCACAACCACCCGACCGAGATCGAGCCGTTCGGTGGTGCAGCAACCTGCCTTGGCGGTGCAATCCGTGATCCGCTTTCCGGCAGAACCTACGTATATCAGGCAATGCGTGTGACCGGAGCCGCAGATCCGACCCGTCCGCAGAGCGAGACACTCGAAGGAAAACTTCCGCAGAAAAAACTCGTAAGAGAAGCAGCACACGGCTACAGCTCCTACGGAAACCAGATCGGTCTTGCAACCGGCTATGTCAAAGAAGTTTACCATCCGGACTACGTGGCAAAACGTATGGAGATCGGAGCTGTCCTTGGAGCAGCACCGCGCCGTGCCGTTGTCCGTGAAAATTCCGATCCGGGCGATATCATCATCCTGCTCGGCGGCCGTACCGGAAGAGACGGCTGCGGCGGTGCAACCGGTTCCTCCAAAGTACATACGACAGAATCCATCGAGACCTGCGGTGCAGAGGTACAGAAAGGAAACGCACCGACTGAGCGTAAACTGCAGAGACTGTTCCGCCGCGAGGAAGTCAGCCTTCTGATTAAAAAATGCAACGACTTCGGTGCAGGCGGAGTTTCCGTTGCCATCGGCGAGCTGGCACCGGGCCTTAAGATCAATCTGGACAAAGTACCGAAAAAATATGCCGGCCTCGACGGAACCGAGATCGCTATCTCCGAGTCCCAGGAGCGTATGGCCGTTGTCATCGATCCGAAAGACCGTGAGCAGTTCCTGAAATATGCCTCAGAAGAGAACCTGGAGGCAACCGAAGTTGCAGTCGTAACCGAGGATCCGCGTCTGGTACTCTCCTGGAGAGGAAAAGAGATTGTTAATATCTCCCGTGCATTCCTTGACACCAACGGAGCACATCAGGAGAATGATGTTTTCGTAGAGATTCCAAAAGCAGAGGACACTCCGTTAAAGAGAAGCGGTGACATTGCCGATGTCAAAGAAAAATGGCTGTCCACTCTGTCCGATCTTAACGCATGCTCCCAGAAGGGACTTGTTGAGATGTTCGACTCCTCCATCGGAGCAGCCAGCGTGCTGATGCCGTACGGCGGAAAATATCAGCTGACTGAAACCCAGGCCATGGTTGCAAAAGTGCCGGTTCCGGATGGAAAAACCAACACCGTTACCATGATGAGCTACGGCTTTGATCCATACGTATCGAGCTGGAGCCCGTATCACGGAGCAGTCTATGCCGTAACCGAGTCCCTGTCCCGCATCGTGGCAGTCGGCGGCGATTACAGCAAAGTCCGCTTCACCTTCCAGGAATATTTCCGCAGAATGACCGAGGATCCGCACCGCTGGAGTCAGCCGTTCGCAGCACTTCTTGGTGCATACGACGCACAGATGGGCTACGGCCTGCCGTCTATCGGAGGAAAAGACAGTATGTCCGGTACCTTCAACCATATCGACGTACCGCCGACACTCGTATCCTTCGCGGTTGACGTTGCAAAATTAAAAGATGTAGTATCTCCGGAACTGAAAAATGCAGGAGACAAACTCGTGTGGATCCACCTTCCAGTCGACGCACATCTGCTTCCAGAGTACGAAGGCGTCATGGAAACCTACAGAAAACTGCATGAGGATATGCAGAACGGCCGTGTGAAAGCCGCTTATGTCGTAGACCGTCAGGGTATCGCAGCAGCCGTATCCAAGATGGCATTCGGTAATGCTCTCGGCGTAACCATCGAGCACAATGTAGACGAGAGAGACCTCTTTACTCCATATATTGCAGATCTGATCTGCGAAGTTCCGGCTGAAAAAGTCGGAGAGCTGGCAAGCACCTACACCGTCATCGGTGAAGTGACAGACAAACCGGTTCTTTCCTATAAAAACACCGAAATCACCATCCGCGAGGCCGTTTCCGCATGGAACAAACCGCTGGAAAAAGTATTCAAGACCGTATCCGGTGCAGAGCTTCCGGAGGTAGAGGCCCTGAATGTGGCAGCAGCAGACGAAAACGGAATTGTTGCAGACAGTTGCTATCAGGCAAAGAGCATCCACGTATGCTCCCACAAGCTGGCACAGCCGACCGTCTTCATTCCGGTCTTCCCGGGAACGAACTGTGAGTATGACAGCACTAGAGCTTTCGAGCGTGCCGGTGCAAAAGTTATCACTCAGGTATTCAGCAACCTTTCCGCAGAAGACATCCGCGGTTCTGTCGATGCCTTTGAAAAAGCCATCAACCAGGCGCAGATCATCATGTTCCCTGGCGGATTCTCCGCAGGTGATGAGCCGGATGGATCAGCAAAATTCTTTGCAACCGCATTCCAGAATGCGAAGATCAAAGAAGCTGTTACCAAACTGCTGAATGAGAGAGACGGACTTGCCCTTGGTATCTGCAACGGATTCCAGGCGCTGATCAAACTGGGACTCGTTCCGTACGGTGAGATTCTCGGACAGACGGAGGATTCCCCGACTCTGACCTTCAACACCATCGGACGTCATATTTCCAAGATGGTTTACACGAAGGTTGTGACCAACAAATCCCCATGGCTGGCAGGCGCCGAGCTTGGCGGTGTTTACACCAACCCGGCATCCCACGGAGAGGGACGTTTCGTAGCATCGAAAGAGTGGATCGACAAGCTGATGGCAAACGGCCAGATTGCAACCCGCTACTGCGATGTCAACGGAAACCTGACCAACGACGAGTACTGGAATGTCAACGGTTCCTACTGCGGAATCGAGGGTATCACCAGCCCGGACGGCCGTGTATTTGGTAAGATGGCACACGCAGAGCGCCGCGACAACGGCGTAGCAGTCAACATCTACGGAGAGCAGGATCTGAAGATCTTTGAGTCCGGTGTTGCTTACTTTAAATAAAATAAAACCAGAATAGAAGATTCCCGCAGAGAGGAAGAAAGCTCCTTTCTGCGGGAATTTTTTTGTCAGAAACAGTAATTTCTGGTTTCGAAAGAAAAAATTTGATTATGCGCCGCGGTGCAGTTATAACGCAATATTTTGCTTTATTAACAAAAGTAATAAGGTCGAATAGTAGAAATATTCTGAAAAAACGAAAGATTTCGATAGTCTCAACACATTACATATATGACGGGCCCGGAAGAGAAGGACAGCGAAATAACAGGAGGGAGAAAGAAGTGTATGAGACAAGAGGAGGAACGATTTTTTCAGATCATATTCGAGGAAAACAGTCATGTGCTGTTCCGTTATATCTGCGGTCAGTTGAACAATGACCGGGAGACGGCGAAGGATGTGCTGAACGATGTATGGGAGGTATTGGTGGTAAAATTTGAAACCGTTGCCGATCTTGAAGGAGAAGAGATGACGAAATGGCTGTTCTGTGTGGCAAAAAACAAGATCAAGAATCAGCGCAGAAAACATTATTATCAGAATGAAGTTTCCTATACACAATATCAGAAAGAAAACAGAAATGAAGGGGAGGCGGCCGCGACAGCCGAGATTGAGGAGAGAATGGTGATGCAGAACTGCATCCAGAACCTGAATCCGATGGATCAGCGCATTTTCTGGGGGAGAGCATATGGATTCAGCTACAAAGAGCTCAGTGGATTCTGCAAGAAAAGCGAGCAGGCGCTGCAGTGCCAGTACAGCCGCGCAATCAAGAAACTGCAGGGAATGATGAGTCAGGAAATCAGTCTGACGAGAGCGTAGAAAATGGAAATGGTATGCAGCGGAAACCTCAACTCTTACAATCTAAAAACAATAGAAATATCTAAAAAATTCTCTGCAGGAGAATATCCTGTGTCTAAAAATAAAGTGTTACCGTTTACATATCAAAAATCCGTTTTCCTCGTTGTCGTGGCGCGGAAATTGTGTTAAAATATTTTTAGAAAATTCACACGATGTGCGAGAAGGCAGAAAGGATGAAAACAACATGAAGGATGAGTACGTAGCCTATGTAGGCACTTATACCCATGGAAGCAGCATTGGTATTCATTTATATGATGTAAATGTAGAAGAAGGCACTCTGACAGAGCGAAAAGTCATACCGGTCAACAACTCTTCCCACATTGCCCGTTCCTTAAACGGCAAATACCTGTATTCGATTGCAGATGAAGGCGTTGCGGTGTTTGCAGTGGAAGATGACGGAGACCTGACCCCGATCAACAAAGTAGACATCGACGGCATGCGCGGCTGCTATCTGTCGGTGGACAAAACCGGAAGATACCTGTTCGTGGCAGGCTATCATGACGGAAAAGTAACCGTTGTACATACCCATAAGGACGGCCGCCTCGGAAGTCTGATGGACGGCGTGTTCCACAAGGGCCTTGGCAGTGTGGCAGAGCGTAACTTCCGCCCGCATGTCAGCTGTGTCGTTCCTACACCGGACAACAAATATGTCTGCGCAGTCGACAACGGCATTGACCAGATCAAAATGTACAAGCTGAACACACAACGTGACCGCCTGAAACTGGTGGATATCCTGCGCTGTGAGCGTGAATCCGGTCCGAGAGAGATCGTTTTCAGTGAATCCGGAAAATACGCGTATGTCATTTACGAGCTGATGAACAAAGTCGATGTATTCAGCTACCGTGATACGGGAAACGGACCGGAATTTGAAAAACTGCAGTCGATCAGCACCACATCCGCGAACGTGGACCAGGCGCACGACGCTGCATCCGGCATGTGCCTTTCCCCGGATCACCACTACCTGTTTACTTCTACAGCCGGAGACAATACCGTAGCAATGTTCCATATCGACCCGGAGACCGGCTGCCTGGAGAAGAAGTTTGCACTTCCGATCAGCGGCGAATATCCAAAAGATATTGCAATGTTCCCGGACGGAAAACATATCGCAGTGGCAAACCATGAGTCCAACACGATCACAACATTTACCGTTGATTATGAGAAAAACGTGCTGGTTCAGAAAGGCCGCCCGATGAAAGTGGAGACGCCGAACTGTATTCTGATTACGAAAAAAGGCGTTCACTAAAAAAATAACGCAAAAATGCCTGCAGGAAGAACTGTATCCCGCAGGCATTTTTTGTGTTGAAGCCAGAAAGAAGCAGTCCGGCCTTTATTTCTCGTCCAGAGCCCAGACTTTCTTTACATTGTCCAGTTTGGCGCTCATGCCGACGAGCAGTGCGTCCGCCAGGACAAGAGCGGTCATGCATTCCACGACAACAACGGCGCGTGCAACGACGATCGGGTCGTGGCGGCCTTTGATTTCGATGGCAATGTTTTCACCATCTTTGTTGATGGTCTGCTGGGAAGCAGCAACGGACGGGGTCGGTTTGAAACCAGCCCGGACAACGATATCGCTTCCGTCGCTGATACCGCCTAAAATACCGCCGGCGTGGTTGGTCAGCTTGACAATGGAGCCGTCCGCATTTACATGGAAGGCATCGTTATTGGTAAGCCCGGTAGCTGTGCAGACCGAGAAACCGTCTCCGATTTCCACGCCTTTTACGGCGCCGATGGAGACGAGTGCTTTTGCAAGGTTGGCATCGAGCTTTTCAAACACCGGATCGCCGACACCGGACGGCATATGGTGAACGACACATTCGACCACACCGCCGACGGAATTTTTTTCCGCCATGGCTTTTGTTAAAAGCCCGGAAGCCTTTTCGGCAGCCTCTGCATCCGGCATATTCAGGGCGTTATTCGCGATTTCAGCGGCATCAAAAGACTGGATTTCCACGTCACCGATGGAGCGGGTGTAGGCGGAAACGGTGATGCCAAGCTCAGAGAGCATTTTTAAGGCAATGGCACCTGCAGCCACGCGTGCGATCGTCTCGCGTCCTGAGGAGCGTCCGCCGCCGCGGTAGTCGCGGAAACCGTATTTTGCATCAAACGTATAGTCGGCGTGGCCCGGTCTGTAATAGGAAGCAATGTCGCTGTAATCTTTGGAATGCTGATCCTCATTCCATACCACCATGGAAATCGGGGTACCGGTCGTTTTTCCTTCAAAGGTGCCGGATAAAATCTGAACGGTATCGGATTCTTTCCGTTTTGTGGTAAAGCGGTTCTGTCCCGGCTTCCTGCGGTCGAGGTAAACCTGAATATCCTCGTCGGAAAGCGAAAGGCCGGCCGGCACTCCGTCCACAACAACGCCCACGCCTTTTCCATGAGACTCTCCCCAGGTGGTCAGTCTGAAGATGGTACCAAATGATGATCCTGCCATATATAAGGTCCTCCTGAATTTTTTCGTATATTTATAAAATAACTGGAAAAGATTTGATACCGTTCACTGGTACCCAGTAAACGGTATCATTCGCAGCCCTCATTTAAAGTTTTGCTTCGCAAAAGGAGGGCTGCTCACAACTGAATCACTTTCTTACGCAGCGAAACAGTAAATGTTTCACTGCTGAGTGAAAATTAACAAGTATTTCCAATAAATTATACCGGAAAGTAAAACATTCGTAAAGCTCTTTTTCAGAGACGAAATTCACCGTTATACCGTTTGACAAACGAAAAGGCAGCACGTATAATGAGAATGTATTTTCGGGCAGTGAAAGCCGGTGAAATAAAACAAACGAAAAAGGAAGAGTGTGCATGAATTTTTTAGACAAAATGGAGCGAAAATATGGGAGATACGCGTTAAGCCATCTGACGATGTACATTATCGTAACGTACATTGCGGGCTATATCATTCAGCTTGCGGCCCCCATTATGAGACAGTATCTGACACTGGAACCATATTATATTCTGCACGGACAGATCTGGCGTCTGGTGAGCTGGATTCTGATTCCGCCGAGCAGCCTTGATATCTTTACGATCATCATGCTGTTTTTCTATTACTCAATCGGAACAAGCCTTGAAAGAGCCTGGGGAGATTTCAAATATAACGTTTATATCTTTTCCGGCATTCTGATGACCATTATCGGTTCCTTCCTGCTGTATGGAATCTTATATGCAGTCAACGGATATCCGTCGCTGATGGGAACGGCATTCAGCACTTACTACATCAGCCTCTCGATTTTCCTCGGCTTTGCGATCAGCTTCCCGGATATGCAGGTATTGCTGTATTTCATTATTCCGATCAAAATCAAATGGCTGGCATATCTTGATGTAGCACTTCTTGCTTATAGCATGATTACCAGCATCATGAGCGGAAACTGGGCAGGATGTGTTGTTATTCTTTGTTCCCTTGCAAACGTCCTTGTGTTCTTCCTGATGACAAGAAAAGGAAAACGCGGCTCTTTCCAGCAGAACAGACGCCGGAAGGAATTCCAAAAGGCCGTTTCAAGAGGCGAAGCCGAATACCGCAATCCGAACGGGATCACAAAACACAAATGTGCGATCTGCGGCCGGACCGAAAAAGATGATCCGAATCTGGAGTTCCGTTTCTGTTCCCGATGCAACGGAAACTATGAATACTGCCAGGATCACCTGTTTACACATGAACATGTAAAGTAAAACGATAAATAAAAAAAGGAGAAAAGTATGAGAAGAACGAAAATTGTATGCACCATGGGACCAAATACCAACTCCCGTGACCTGATGAAAAAACTGATTGAAACCGGAATGGATGTTGCTCGTTTTAATTTTTCTCATGGAGACCACGATGAGCAGAAAATGCGTATGGATATGCTGAAAGAGCTTCGAAAAGAGCTGAAAACTCCTGTGGCAATCCTTCTGGATACCAAAGGACCGGAAATCCGTACCGGCGTTTTGAAAGATGGCAAAAAAGTAAATCTGGTAACCGGACAGACTTTTACCCTGACAACCGTTCAGGAGACCGGAGATGAAAATCACTGTTCGGTCAGCTACACCGGCCTTACCGACGATATCAAAGAGGGAGACACAATTCTGATCGATGATGGTCTGATCGGCCTGCGCGTAGAAAAAGTAAATGCACCGGAAATTGTCTGTACCGTAGTAAACGGCGGCGAGCTCGGAGAGAAGAAGGGTGTGAATGTACCAAACGTTTCGATCAATCTTCCGAACCTCACGGAGAAAGACAAAGGAGATCTTCTCTTTGGTATTGAACAGGATATTGATTTTGTAGCGGCTTCTTTTATCCGGAATGCAGAGGCAATTAACGAAATCCGTGAGTTCCTTGTGGCAAACGGAGGAGAGCATATTGATATCATTGCAAAGATCGAAAATGCGGAAGGTGTGCAGAACATCGACAGCATCATCGATGCGGCAGATGGTGTGATGGTTGCAAGGGGAGACCTTGGTGTAGAGATTCCGGCGTGCCAGGTACCGCACGTACAGAAAATCATCATTGAAAAATGCAATCATAAATACAAACCGGTTATCACGGCAACCCAGATGCTGGATTCCATGATCCGGAACCCGCGTCCGACCCGTGCAGAGGTAGCCGATGTTGCGAATGCAATTTATGATGGAACGGATGCGATCATGCTCTCCGGCGAAACAGCAGCCGGAAAATATCCGATCGAGGCAGTTACCATGATGGGAGAAATTGCCGAGCAGACAGAGCGCTATCTGAAATTCGAAGATTACCGCGATGGAAAAGCGCTGGAAGGAAAGCTGAATGTTTCCGCAGCAGTCGGAAGTGCAGCCGTTTCTATGGTAGAACACATCAAAGCAGCCTGCATTGTGACTCCGACCATGTCCGGTCAGACCGCAAGACTGATTTCCAACCTTCGTCCGAGCGTACCGATTTACGGCGTTACCCCATATGAATGGGCAAGAAGAAAAATGCAGCTCTACTGGGGCGTTCGTCCGGTGACCGGATACGAGGAAGATTCTACGGAGAACATCATTTCGCATGCCATGTATATGGTGCGCCGTGAGGAACTCGTAGAACGCGGTGATATGGTTATTTTTACGGCCGGAGACCCTGCTACCAACGAGGTGACGGGTGAAGGATATATGACAAACATGCTTCACATTATTCAGGCGAAATAAGCAGAAGAAGGAGACAAAAGAGAATGACGAAGAAGCCTTTTGTAACAAAAGAAAAACTGGAAGAAATCGCAGCAGCAGTACCAACTCCGTTTCACATTTACGATGAAAAAGGAATTCGTGAGAATGCGAAAGCGGTAAAGGAAGCTTTTTCCTGGAATCCGGGATTTCGTGAGTATTTTGCAGTGAAAGCGAACCCAAACCCGACACTGATCAAAATGCTGGGTGAATATGACTGCGGATGCGACTGCTCTTCTTACACGGAGCTGATGCTTTCCGATGCGATGGGATTTGAAAAAGATAAAATCATGTTTTCTTCCAACGTAACACCGGCTGCAGAGTATCAACTGGCTGCAGAGCTTGGTGCGATCATTAACCTTGATGATATTACCCATATTGATTTTCTTGAGAAAACATTAGGCTACATTCCGAAGAAAATCTGCTGCCGTTATAACCCGGGCGGACTGTTTAAAATCAGCACCGATATCATGGACAATCCGGGAGATGCCAAATACGGTATGACAACCGAGCAGATTTTCGAGGCATTCCGCATTTTGAAGGCAAAAGGGGCAGAAGAGTTCGGCATCCATTCTTTCCTTGCAAGTAATACCGTAACCAACGATTACTACCCGGTTCTGGCAAAAACACTGTTTGAGCTGGCTGTAAAGCTGCAGAAAGAGACAGGCGTAAAAATCAAATTCATCAATCTTTCCGGCGGTGTCGGAATCCCGTACAAGCCGGGTCAGGAAGGCAATGACATCCGCGTGATTGGCGAGGGTGTACATAGAGTGTACGATGAAGTCCTCGTTCCGGCCGGCATGGGCGATGTTGCAATTTACACGGAGATGGGCCGTTTCATGATGGGACCGTACGGCGGACTCGTTACGCGCGCAATCCATCAGAAACACATTTACAAAGAGTATATCGGCTGTGATGCCTGCGCGGTCAACCTGATGAGACCGGCTATGTACGGCGCTTACCACCACATCACCGTGATGGGCAAAGAGGATCAGCCGTGCGACCACAAATATGACGTAACGGGTTCCTTATGCGAAAACAACGACAAATTCGCGATCGACAGAATGCTGCCGGAAGTAGAGGTCGGAGATCTTCTCTTTATCCACGATACCGGCGCACACGGATTTTCAATGGGCTACAACTATAACGGAAAATTAAAATCTGCCGAAGTTCTGCTCAAAGAGGACGGCAGCTTTGAAGTCATCCGCCGTGCAGAAACCCCGAAAGACTACTTCGCTACACTGGATGGAACACCGGAGTATGAGAAGATGTTCAGAAATAAATAAGAGATTATAATTTAGGAAAATAGAAAAACCCTTTCCGAAAGAACCACGCGATAAAGATGGTTCTATGGAAAGGGTTTTCTGCATCTCTTAAGACGGGAAAGATAACAAAAAAGACCCATATAAACTTTCGTTCATACAGATCTCTTTTTTGTCTGCCGCTGGCCGGACTCGAACCGGCACGGTTATTCACCGCTTGATTTTGAGTCAAGTGCGTCTACCAATTCCGCCACAGCGGCACGTTCTGATAATCGGAACAAAATACATTTTACCATAAAAGCGGGAAGGGCGCAAGAGGGAAATTTGGAATAATTAGGATGGGGAAATAAAAGATGAGGGTAGGGACTTTTCGGATAAGAGAAGATATTGTATAATGGCAGAAAAGTGAGGAAGGAGGAAAATATGAGACAGATATCATATTATTATCATACAACCCCTTTTGAAGATATATTAAAGGAACTGCAAAAAAGAAAGAGAAGAAAAAATCCACCGAATCCGTTTTGGTATAGAATTGATTTTTGGCAAGATTTCAGAGAGACAGGAATTATTTTGGGAGTAACTGCAGTGATGATACAGTTTCTTTTTTGGGAGCTCAATGGTGAGTGGAAAATGCCGCTTGGATATTATACAATTTGTGCTGTATTGGTTATTTTGGGGATTTTGAGTTGGCAATATAGTAAGAGAACATGGATAGAGGTTATTGATGACGGTGAAAGAGATGATTCCAGAATGATCTTTCATTGCCCGTTTCGCAGTGAAGAGGTTATGAGGATGAATCAAATTAGCGAGGCAAAGTTAGTAAAAAATAGCTATGTGTATGGTTCTATGTATATTTATGATGAACATGGAACACCGAAATTTTGCATTTCGCATACAGCGAACAATTTTGAACTGCTTTCGAGAAATTTAGAATGGCATAACAAGAAGATAACAGAAGTTGCTGGATGGGAGATGGAAAAAGAGCTGATGGCAGAACTTAGAAAGCACAAAATTAAAAAATAATTTACCATACAGGAGGAAAACCAAATCATGATCCTTGCAATAGACATCGGCAACACCAACATCGTCCTCGGCTGCGTCGAAGGAAAAAAGACGTTCTTCATCGAACGCCTGTCCACCGACAAATCTAAAACAGAACTGGAATACGCAGTCAGCCTGAAAAATGTGCTGGAAATTTATGAGATTCCCGTAGATCAGATCGAAGGCGGCATCATCTCCTCCGTCGTTCCGCAGGTAACGGAACTCTGCCGGAGTGCGGCAGAAAAAGTCATCAAAAAGCCGGTCAAAGTGGTTGGACCCGGCGTGAAGACAGGTCTTAATATCAAACTGGATGACCCCGCAACCGCAGGAAGCGATCTCGTTGTAGTAGCAGTGGCAGCCCTGAATGAATACACCTGCCCGCAGATCGTCATCGACATGGGAACCGCAACCACCATGAGTGTGCTCGACCAGAAAGGCTGCTTTATCGGCGGTGTTATTCTTCCAGGCTTACGCACCTCTCTGGATGCACTCGTATCAAACGCCGCGCAGCTCAGCCAGACCAGTCTTACCGCGCCGAAAAAAGTGATCGGCAAAAATACCCTGGACTGCCTGAGAGGCGGCATGATCTACGGAAACGCCGCCAGCATCGACGGCATGATTGAGCGGATGGAAGAAGAACTTGGCTGCAAATGCACGATTGTGGCTACCGGCGGCCTGGCGCAGGCTGTGATTCCGCACTGCCGACACAACATCATCATCGACGAGGATCTGCTCTTAAAAGGCCTTCAGATTATCTATGAAAAGAACAGATAAAGATCCGATTGCAAATCCGTTCATTGACAAAGTCTGCGGATTGTTATAACATATGTATAACAATACGATACGAGAAAGCAGGGTGTAACTATGTATTACGAGACAATACAGATCGATTTCAACAGCGATGAAGCGATCTATATCCAGCTGCGGAATCAGATCATTCTGGGTATCGCCACTTCGCGGATTCAGGAAGGGGATACCTTACCTTCCGTCAGGCAGCTCGCAGACAATATCGGAATCAATATGCATACCGTAAATAAAGCCTACAGCGTACTCCGTCAGGAGGGTCTCCTTTCCATTGACAGAAGAAAGGGCGCCGTCATCCGCATCGATGCGGACAAGCTGTACGCGATGCAGGAACTGCGCGAAGATCTGCAGGTCATTCTTGCAAAAGCCGTCTGCAAAAATATATCAAAAGAAGAAGTACATCAGCTTGTAGATGAAATTTACAGCAACTACGCAGACGAGTAAATAAGGAGATAATATTGTTATGAGAGAAGGATATACCAGTCAGGCAAAAAAAGCACTGGCATATGCGGTTAAGACAGCCGAAAAATGTGGACATAACTACGTGGGAACCGAACACCTTCTGATCGGCCTTCTGAATGTGGAGGATGGAACCGCGGGCATGGTGCTCACCGAGTTCCATGTAGATGCCGGACAGCTCACCGAGCTGATCGACCGTCTGATCGCACCAGGCGGAAATACAGCAACTGAATCACGTCCGGGCTATACCCCGAGAGTACGTCGTGTACTCGAAAATGCAGAAGCAGAGGCCGCACGCTTCAAAAGCAGAGCCGTAGGAACTGAGCATCTGCTGATTGCTATTTTAAAAGAGAGCGACTGCGTTGCCACCCGCTTACTTTTCACCATGGGCATCAACATTCAGAAATTATACAGCGCCATTCTCACCGCCATGGGCGAAGCACCGTCACAGGGCGGCATGAATGGAAATCCAAACGCCGGCCGCGGACCGCAGACAAGAGGCGGTGCATCGAACAGCGAAACACCGGCGCTCGATCAGTACAGCCGCGATCTCACCGAACTCGCGCGCGAAGGAAAACTCGACCCGGTTGTCGGCCGCAGCCAGGAAATTGAGCGTGTGATTCAGATCCTGAGCCGCCGGACAAAAAATAACCCTTGCCTCATTGGAGAGCCAGGTGTCGGAAAAACGGCGATTGCCGAAGGCCTTGCACAGCGCATCGCTCTTGGCATCGTGCCGGAAACCATCCGTGACAAGCGTGTTGTCGTTCTTGACCTCTCGGGAATGGTAGCCGGAAGCAAATACCGCGGTGAGTTCGAAGAGCGCATCAAACGAGTCGTCAAAGAAGTGACGGATAATGAAAACATTCTGCTGTTCATCGACGAGCTTCATACGATCATCGGAGCAGGCGGCGCAGAGGGAGCACTCGATGCATCCAACATTTTAAAACCGTCCCTGTCACGCGGAGAAATTCAGCTCATAGGTGCAACCACGCTCGAAGAATACCGTAAATACATCGAAAAAGATGCCGCATTGGAGCGTCGTTTCCAGCCGGTTAAAGTGGATGAGCCGACCGAAAGTGAAGCACTCGATATCTTAAAAGGACTGCGCCCGTACTATGAGCGTCATCACGGCGTGGAAATCACCGATGAAGCGCTCGAGGCAGCCGTAAAAATGAGCGTGCGCTACATCAACGACCGCTTCCTGCCGGATAAAGCCATCGATCTGATTGATGAGGCATCCGCAGGTGTGCAGCTTGCGGGCTATCAGGTGCCGGACAACATGGCAAAAGAGGAGCAGGCTCTGTTCGAAGTACAGAAAGAAAAAGAATCTGTCATCAGTGCAGGTGATTTTGAACAGGCAAAAGTGCTGCAGGCACGCCAGCAGGAGCTTGAGAAAGATCTTGAGCAGATCCGCAAACGCTTTGAGCGCCGCTGCAAGAATAAAAAACTGCAGGTAACCGAGGAAGAGATCGCAAAAACCGTATCGACCTGGACGAAAATCCCAGTACAGCGTCTCGCAGAAGGAGAATCCAAACGCCTGGCAAAATTGGAGCAGACCCTCCACAAACGTGTTGTTGGACAGGAAGAAGCCGTAATGGCTGTAGCAAAAGCCGTCAAACGGGGTAGAGTCGGATTAAAAGACCCGAACCGCCCGACCGGCTCATTTCTGTTCCTCGGCCCGACCGGAGTTGGCAAAACAGAACTTTCCAAAGCACTCGCAGAAGCAGTCTTCGGCACCGAGCAGGCCCTGATCCGCGTTGATATGTCGGAATACATGGAGAAACACAGCGTTTCCAAGCTGATCGGTTCCCCTCCGGGATACGTTGGCTACGAAGAGGGCGGCCAGCTCTCTGAAAAAGTGCGCCGCAATCCGTACAGCGTGATCCTGTTCGATGAGATCGAGAAAGCTCACCCGGATGTGTTCAACATACTGCTGCAGGTACTCGACGATGGCCACATCACCGATGCGCAGGGCAGAAAAGTTGATTTCAAACAGACCTGTATCATCATGACATCCAACGCCGGGGCACAGAACATTGTTGCGCCGAAGCGACTTGGCTTCCTTTCGACAGAAGATGAGCGTAAGGACTATGAGTACATGAAGGGCCAGGTGATGGAAGAGGTGAAACGGATGTTCAAGCCGGAATTCCTGAACCGAATTGACGAAATCATCGTATTCCATCAGCTTACCAAGGCAGATATGAAGAAGATTCTGCAGATTCTTCTGAAAGATCTGGAACGCCGTTGCAAAGAACAGATGGATATCGAACTGAAAGTCCGTGACACCGTAAAAGAATATCTGGTGGAGAACAGCTTCGACAGTAAGTACGGTGCCCGCCCGTTAAAACGCGCGATCCAGAGCAAAATTGAGGATCCGCTCGCAGAAGCCATCCTGAACGGAGAAGTGAAAAAAGGCGATACCGTTGCGGTTGGAATGAGTAAGAAAGAGATTACTTTTAACACCAGTAGATAAGAAGTCCTCCGATTCTAAAGCGATGGGATAAATTGTTAAAAGAAACATAACGGCAGTGGCGGGCGGAGAGAAATCGGTATCCTCCACTGACATGAGGCAAGTCACAGTCGAACTATTTTCGACATGTCAGACTCCGTGAAAATACCGACTGTGAGTTGAAACAAGGTTCTTGAAAAAAATAATATAAAAATCCCATAAATCATATGGTAAAATCTTTTTGATTATGGTATGATTTTCACAAAGAAACGAAACACCACAAAAGACAAGACCAGGAGGGCATTTACAAATGTCAGTAGTAAAAGAATTAATCCGCACAGAGGCAGATGGAGGCATCAGCTTCGGAGATTATGAGCTTGCGGCAAAGGCAAAAAAATCTGATTTTGAGCACAGAGGAGATCTGTATAAAGTAAAAACCTTTAAGGAAATCACAAAGCTGGAGAGAAACGGACTGTTCGTATACGAATCCGTTCCGGGAACCGCAGTTACCGATCTGAACGTATTCGACGGCGGCATGACCTTCAAAGTAGAAGGACCGGAGGATGCACAGATTACCGTTGAAATGGAAGCAGAGACCGAATACAAGGTGCTGCTCGACGGCGTAAACGTTGGTCACATGACCACAAACCTCGGCGGAAAACTTTCCTTCAGCGTAGAGCTGGAAAAAGCAGAGGATGTAGCAGTAGAAATCGTAAAAGCATGATGAAATAAGAAAAGAAGGCTGTCGCAGAACGTGTGCGGCAGCTTTTTTTGACAATTATAAGGGAGACACAACTATGGCAAAAGCAAAAAAAACAGCCTTTTTCTGCCAGAACTGCGGATATGAGTCAGCAAAATGGATGGGCCAGTGTCCGGCGTGCAGAGAATGGAATACGTTTGTGGAGGAACCGACGGCGGCCAAAACACCGGCGGGAAACCAGGGGCTCGGAAGCCACAGCGCAGCGGGCAGAAAGCCGGTGCATCTGACGGAAATTTCAACAGGAAAAGAAGAGCGTATCCCGACGGGAATCGGAGAACTCGACCGGGTGCTCGGCGGAGGAATTGTGCCGGGTTCCCTGACACTGGTCGGCGGCGATCCGGGAATTGGAAAATCCACACTCCTTCTGCAGGTGTGCCGCATGCTGTCCACAGCAGGACATCAGGTTTTATACATTTCCGGCGAGGAGTCCCTGCGCCAGATCAAACTGCGCGCCGTGCGGATCGGAGAATTTAATGAAAATCTGTCCCTGCTCTGTGAGACGAATCTTGACATCATCCGCGCTGTCATGGAAAAAGAGAAGCCGGAGATTGCCGTCATCGACTCGATCCAGACCATGTACAACGAGGAGGTCAGCTCCGCGCCGGGCAGTGTATCCCAGGTCCGGGAATCAACGAATGTGCTGATGCAGATTGCAAAGGGAATGGGAATCTCGATCTTTATCGTCGGTCATGTGACAAAAGACGGTAATGTGGCCGGCCCGCGTGTGCTGGAACACATGGTAGATACCGTGCTGTACTTCGAGGGCGACCGTCATGCGTCCTACCGGATTCTGCGCGGCGTCAAAAACCGTTTTGGTTCTACAAATGAGATCGGCGTCTTCGAAATGCAGACAGAGGGACTCGTGGAAGTGAAAAATCCATCGGAATACATGCTGAACGGACGGCCGGAGGGAGCTTCCGGTTCGGTTGTCGCATGCTCCATGGAGGGAACGCGCCCGATCCTGATCGAGATTCAGGCACTGGTCTGCCACAGCAATTTCGGAATCCCGCGCCGCACCGCAGCAGGATGCGATTTCAACCGCGTAAACCTGCTGATGGCAGTGCTGGAAAAACGCGCAAGAGTCAATCTTTCGACAAGCGATGCCTACGTCAATATTGCCGGCGGAATTAAGATGAATGAACCGGCGATCGACCTTGGCATCGCACTTGCCGTCGTATCGAGCTACAAAGATCAGGTGATCGATGAAAAAACGGTCGTATTCGGCGAGGTCGGCTTAAGCGGTGAGGTCCGCGCCGTCAGCATGGCGGAACAGCGTGTACTGGAAGCAAAAAAACTGGGCTTCGAGCGGGTGATTTTACCTGCTGTCTGCATGAAGTCCGTGGAGAAAATCGGTGGAATCGCACTGATTCCGGTGGAAAATATTCAGGATGCGATTCTGCGCGTGGGGAAAAATTAGAATGAAGTTGTGGAAAAAGGACTGGCGTGTGATGCGTACGGTCCTTTTTAAAAAATTCAGATAAAATACGAAATATGCAGAATTAACTATATTTTTCTAAAAATAAGAAAATTCGAAAAAAGGTGTTGACTTTTGCTTTCGGCGGTGTTATTATAACTAAGCTGTCAGCGAGAGCTACAGTGAATGAGTTCTTTTGAAACAGAAAAACCTAGTCCGGAGCCGGGTGGCTGCCACGGGTTGCAAAAACTGCTTCAAAAAAACTTGAAAAAGTTCTTGACAAAAGCAAATGAGTTTGATAAAATAAACGAGTTGCTGATCGAGAGAACAGCACGAAGTTCGAAAGAGTTTCAAAAAATAAATTAAAAAAGTTCTTGACAAACGAAAAGTTCTGTGATAAAATAAACGAGCTGATCCGAGTCGGAACGGCAGAGATCCTTGATAATTAAACAGTGAAACACATCCTCGAAAGTTCTGAATAAGTAATTCAAAACGATCGAAAGATCCTTTAAAACAG
>NZ_CDRRUH010000016.1:0-49746 GCF_977045365.1 Fusicatenibacter sp. | reverse complement strand
GTGCTGCAGAGCGCGAATTGCAAGGAACAGATTTGAAGGCGTACCGGGGTACGACGAAAATCTGTGACGCAGTAATTCACGCTCTGCGGTGCTGAATTTTTTGCATTATTTTCGGGGATTGCTATAAATGGAGATGACGGTGATTTTGTGGTGCAGGGGCAGCCTGTTTCAGAAAGAGAAAAGCTCCCATTTCGATAGATTTTCTCTTTCTGAAACAGGCTGTTCATGCATCACTCCGATGCGAAGTATCGGACAATCATGTGCCGTATCCGGCCAAGCTTTGTGTTGGGTTCCGTCAAAAAGAAATTATTTATTGCCATACACAGCAATAAAATGAATCAGTGCTTCCGTTTCCGAACTGGCATACTTTTTTGCAGAGGCTTCCAGAGGCTGCGAATGATATGTTTCAAAGGATTCGCCCTCTTTATCTCCAGATACGTAATGATCTATATTGATCTTCCACTTCCTCATTTCATCAAAATAAACCGTATTTGCAATTTCCGAACTCCAGTCCATATGCTCGATCAAATAATGTTCCATTCCATGATAACATTCTTCACAAATCGTTGTAAAAAATTCTTCTGCCGTCTGTGAGCTTAAATACCCTGGATCGTACCAGATTTCTTTCTGTTCGTTTGCGTTTGTATACAGCGCAATGCAATTCAATGACTCTATCTCTTTCATCCGCAGCGGAATTTCGGGAATTCCAAGCCGTTTTGTTTCAATCTGAATCATCCTCTGTGCATCACTTGTTCTTTCTTTCAGCGTTTTCTGACTCCACTCGCTCTCTTTTAAGCTCAGCAGAAATTCTTTATTTTCCCAAAAAATGGTCTCCTGATTCTGAACAAGGTTATAGTCCTTTTCTCGTTCGTAAAGTTCTGCCGCTCCGGACGGAGATTCAAACTTCTGATATAGTATCATACACGTCGGCACCATGCACACGCATACCGAAACAAACAGAAATGCGTTTATGTCACTTCTTTTTAATCTCCAGAATTTTTTCGGAGAATATTTTCGTTTTTTTCTATGTAAATCTCTTAAAACCGTAACAAGAAATATCCCATCCAGCACTGCAAGAAACAACACAATTTTCAGTGAATATTGGGCAAATAAAAACAGCATCAGTATGCTCGGCGGAAATGCATAGAATAAAACTTCATTTGCAGTTCCATCTGCGCAGTAGCTTCGAATGGGTGAGGCCAGCCACAAAATCAGGCACAGCGCATAGGCAAAAAGCATTGTCCCCGATGAAATATGGACGGAACATTCTGTAATATATACCTCAACCTGTTTCACATACATCACATACAAGATACAGATCGGATATAAAATCGAGCTTTTGCTCAACCAGTATGCCGCCGATTTTCTTTCCCGTCTTCTTTTCTGTTCCTCCATATCAGATCCCCCTGATTTTTCTTCTGTTTTATTTGGAATACTTGTATGTTTATTTTAGCGTAATTTTTCGTTTTTGCCTATCCTTCGTTTTTCAGTTGAATCTTTCTGTAAAAACCAAAATTGCGAAACCCTGTTTTGGCAGGACTCCGCAATCTCTTTTTCCTATTTACTTTATGATGCATGACGGGCAGCATATTTCATTTTCTGGTTTCCGGCGCATCTCTTAAAATACTGCAGGATCGCATCTTCGTTCATATCGTTTCCGATAAACACAGCCTGGCCGGCGTTTTTCTGTTCTGTGCCAGTGATGCTGTAGCGGTGATCGGCGACATCAAATTGGAGAAACTGGTCTCCGGCTGCGAACTGTCCTTTTGCACGGATGATATTTCCAAACGCTCCGCGAATGATCTGTTCCAGAAAACACCACAGGGTTTCCGGTGCCTCCATTCGGATATTTTCGAAGGAGAAGGTCTCCGGCATCTTTTCGCCGCTCTGCGTATCCTGTACTTCTTTCTCATACCGGCCGCCCAGCAGCAGGCTCTGGTAATCTTCCCGTGTCATCGTGGATGCATAATCCGTGATGATTTTTGCCTGCGGGTTAATTTCCTGCAGAAATTCCCGGATGCGCTGTTTTTCTTCCGCCTGGCATGCTTCTGTTTTGGAAACAATGATCGTATCCGCGCTTCGGATCTGATCCTGATACAGCTCGGGATATTCCGCCATATAGCGGCGGTAACTGTAAACATCCACAATAGTGACCGGCGAGAGAAGCTGAATTCTCTCGTACTCGATCTGACGCAGATTTTCTATAATCTGAGCAAGGCTTCCGACGCCTGTCGGTTCTACGATCAGGTATTCCGGGTCTACCACATTGGCAATGGTCAGCACGGATGCTGCAAAATCTTTTTTTCCGGTGCAGCAGATGCACTGCTCTGTCATTTCCCATACATTTTTCTGCGTTCCCTGCTGATTCTGGCCAAGACGTGCGCCGTCGATTCCTGCGGTTCCATATTCATTTTCCAGTATGGCAAACCGCTGATCGACGTTTCTGGCCAGCCGTTTGATAAATGTTGTTTTTCCCGCGCCCAAAAAGCCGGATACGATCAATATTTTCATACATTTCCTTTTTCAGTCAAATGGTCAAATCATCAGTCAGCAAATTTAACGACTGGTTTGATTAAATCCTTCGGTTTATCTCTCATCAGGAACAATGCTTCTTCCAGATGATCCCATCCATCAAACACATGCGTGGACAGCGGGCTGACATCCAGCTTGCCTGCCGAAACAAGAGCTCCCAGTTTTTCCATGCGGAGTCTTCCGCCAGGCATCAGGCCTCCGTTAATCTGTTTGTGACCCATTCCAACGCCCCACTCTACACGCGGAATATCAATGTTGTCACCGGATCCAAGATAGTTTACATTTCCGATCTTTCCACCCGGTTTCAGGCATTTTACTGCTTCTGCAAAGGTTTCTACACCACCGCCGGCGATGACTACTTTATCAACACCTTTTCCATCTGTCATATCGAGTACCTGCTGGAAAATCGGTCCGTTCTTGTAGCTGACAAAATCCGTTGCGCCGTATTTTTTTGCTGCTTCTACGCAGACCGGTCTCGTTCCGACAGCAATGATTCTCGATGCGCCGCGCATATTCGTTCCGGCTACCGACATCAGACCAACTGGTCCGATTCCGATGACAAGAACTGTATCACCAAACTGTACATCGGCAAGCTCTACGCCGTGGAATCCGGTCGGCACCATATCGGAAAGCATGCACGCGTCAACAACATTGATGTTTTTCGGAAGCAGCGCAAGGTTTCCATCGGCATCATTTACATGAAAGAATTCAGAAAAGACACCATCTTTGAAGTTGGAGAATTTCCAGCCTGCCAGCATTCCGCCGGAGTGCATAGAATAACCAGCCTGTGCTTCCAGAGAATTCCAGTCCGGAGTGATGGCCGGCACAAGAACCCGGTCTCCCGGTTTGAAATCTTTTACGAGCTCTCCGACTTCCACAACCTCTGCACAGCACTCATGGCCCAGAATCATGTTATGGCGGTCACCGATGGCTCCTTCCCATAAAGTGTGGACATCTGATGTGCAGATGGCAACTGCCAGCGGACGGCAAATGGCATCCATCGGCCCGCATTTCGGGCGTTCTTTCTCGATCCATCCGGATTCACCGATTTTCAGCATTGCATAACCTTTCATATCTTTTGCTCTCCTTTCAGATTGTTAATGATTTATCGATTCCTATGGTTCGAATATATCACTAATAGGTTACTAATTCAACAGAAAAGTCACGGAATACTGTAGAATATTCCGTGACTTTTTTATAGCTTTTGCACAATAGATTACTTATAGATACTTTTTATCACATTCTGTACCGACCGCATTCCCATACCAAAACGGCTGCAGCCGGCTTTCTGCATTTCCCGTATAGTTTCCAGACTGCGGATTCCACCGGCGGCCTTGATCTGAATGCGGCCGGCGGCTTCACGGCTCATGATTCGAACCTGCTCCACGGTGGAAGGACAGCCGGGATACCATCCGGTGCTCGTCTTTACATAATCCGCACGGCCTTTCACACACAGGTCCACTGCCTGGCAGATTTCCTGCTCCGTCAGCTGCGGCGCCTCGATGATCACCTTAAAAATCGCCGAAGGCACCTGCTCCCGGATGGCCAGAAGTTCTTCTTTTACATAAGAAAATTCGTGGCTTCTGAATGCCGTAAGATTCATCACCATGTCGATTTCCCGGCAGCCAGCCTCCCACAGTTCTTTTGCCTGCCGCTTCTTCTGTCCGATCGTATCTCCGCCGCCCGGAAAGCTTACCACACCTCCCGCATGAATTTCCCTGGTATCCTGCAGCCGCTCTGCCACATGGGCACTGAACGCCGGCAGGGTAAACACAGCAGCCAGACGATATTTCTTTGCCAGCTCCACCATCGCATCAATTTCATCCATGGTATGAAATGCCTGTACACAGCTGATATCAATCTGCCGCATCAGTTTCTTCTGTTCTTCTGTCTCATCGCTCATTTACTCCGTCCTTTTCCCGAAATCTCCACCTCGTACTTGCTTCCGATGATCCGCACATGATCAATGCTCACCGGCCGGTTCTGCCAGTAGGTGACTCTGTGCACCACAAGAAGCGCATCCTTCGGCTCCGTTTTCAGAACCTGGGCTTCCATAAAGGTCGCGGATTTCGCTGAAATTCTGTCTCGTGTCTCATCAATCTGCAAGCCGAATTTCTCCTCCAGAAACTGATACAGCGCTACAAACTGATTCTCATACGCCTCGATGCCAGGGACTTTCGCATATTCGATATAATTTTCCATCAGCGTAACAGGCTCTTCATCCGCAAGCTGCAGCCGCTGAATTCTCGCCACGCTGGTTCCCTCCGGAATTTCCAGCTCATCGGCGAGCTGTTTGTCCGCCAAAATGATGTCGATCATCATATCTGACGTCGTTACCCGATATCCTTTTTTCATCAGGGATTCCGTGACCGATGTGACCTTGTTATAATTCTGAATTGCCTTATGATTCAGCACCCTCGTTCCAGAACCCTGGCGAACCTCAACCAGTCCCTCCTGCACCAGCATCTTTACTGCATTCCGTACCGTAGTACGGCTGACCTGATAGATTTTCTCCAGTTCACACTCCTTCGGCAGAAATCCCCCGACAGGATATGTTCCCTTATTGATCTCGTTTTTCAGTCTGCTGTAAACCTTCACATAAGCCGGTGCATTTTTCATCTTCTTCCCCTCCCGTGAAATATCAATATCCGCTTTTTGATCCTTTTTGCAGTATACCATATTTTGACGGCACAATCGAGTCCCAAAGAAGAGTTCCTGTTTTCTGCTTTGTCACCGACACATACTCTGCCAGACGCACAGAAAAAAGGCAGACGCATGTCATTTCTTTATGACTCACGTCTGCTCTGCATGAATCTTCTTTTTTCTGCTGTCTGCAAAATACTTCCATTCTCCAGAAGCAAATCGCTCTTTCTGCGGTGTAAATTTTTGTTACAAATTTTTTATTGTTCTTTTCTATTTTTTCGTATCAAACCGCGTCACCGCCATGTGCACCACGTACGGCACCAAGATGACCGGGATTGCCAGGTATGCCAGGATGCTGTACGCCTTCTGGATCAGCGTCAGCAGGCCAAACTGTGCGATAAGGAAATCCGCGATACAGCAGACAAGCGCGGCGAGAATCTGGGTGCGGGTAATTTTGCCTGGGGTTTCGGTATTTCCCCTTCTCTTGGCGAGGCCGTCGTGGATTCGTTTGACCATGGCGGCAACCATGTTGACAGCTGTGGATACGGCACCTAGGATGATCAGAACAGAAATCAGCGGTGTCATAAATTTACTGCCGACGCCCTGCTGAACCATAAAGAGCGTCGGGACGCTCTGCCGGCTCATTTCCGGATTCTGATATACGGTCATAATTCCGAGAACGACCATAATCATCATCAGTGCATTTAACACCGTGCCGAGAGCCATACTTTTTCCGGCGTCCTCCGGCCTTTCAAAGGATTTCGCATGCTGGACAAAAACCGCGACATTGGCGAGCTGAAAGGTTCCGTACACGAACACTGCATACAACGCTTTCCCGAACGGGAGGTCTGCGGCTTTCATGGCAATCGCCGATGTCTCGTGTAAGCACAGACTCTGGCTCGTTTCCCGCAAAAAAGGCGCATTAACCTTCTTCTGGTCAATACGCCCTTGTATCTCCGATGTGCTTTAGTATAGCACAGTTTTAACGCAGATGCACCCGCTTTTCCGCAAAATACGAAAAAAGATCCCGGGATTTTTTATTTCCCGGGATCTGAAAATTCTTACTATGTAATTCTTTTTTAAACCACACGTCTTACCGCAAGAATCGTGGTATACGCTGCGTTGCTGCTGATCTTGATACCGTCGCGCTCATTGCTTGCGTGTACGATTGCACCGCCGCCGATGTAGATGGCTACGTGGCCGCTGTAGCAGATAATATCGCCCGGCTGAGCCTCTGCATAAGATACACCGCGTCCTACACCACGCAGTGCACTGGAGGAATGCGGAAGGTCGTATCCGAAGTGTGCGTAAACGCTCATGATAAAGCCGGAGCAGTCAGCTCCGTTGGTAAGGCTTGTGCCGCCCCATACGTACGGGTTGCCGATGAACTGGGTTGCATAGGATACGATGGCGCTTCCTGTTGCACTTCCGGTGCTGCTGGAGCTGCTGGAATCATCCGAGCTGCTGGTATCGCTGGACGAAGAATCATCGTAAGAGCTTCCTCCGTTAGACGGTGTTGTTGTCGTGGTGGAGCTTCCTGTGCTGGACGGTGTGTTGTCTGCCGTTGTTGTATTATTTGCAGCACTGCTTGCGGCTGCTTCTGCTGCTGCCTGTCTTGCTGCTTCTGCCTGGCGGGCTGCCTCGGCTGCTTCTGCTGCCTGACGGGCCTCTTCGGCTTTTCTTGCTGCCTCTTCGGCTGCAATCTCCTCCTGGATCTGCTGGATCTTTGCGTTCTGCTCTGCCAGTACTGCGTTGTACTGTGCAGCCATGTCGTTCAGGTCTGCGATCTGGTTTTCGTAGTCATCGGAAACGGCTTTTTTCTGCTCAAGCATTGCCTCAAGGGACTGCTGCTGTGCTTCCTGCTCTGCCTCACTAGCTTCGAGATCTGCTTTTTCATCTGCAAGCTGATTGCTGTAGTCTGTTACCTGCTGTACAAGATCCATGTACTCCTGCAGGCACTCTCTGTCGTATTTGTATAATTTCTGGGTGTACTCAGCCTGGTTGAGAATGCTGCTTAAATCTTTTCCCTCCAGAAGAAGTGCTGCCCAGCCGTTGTCTCCGCCGCTCTCATAGAGGAACTGGATTCGTTTTTTCATCAGCTCGTACTGCTCGTCCTCTTCAGCCTGGGACTGTGCCAGTTTTTCCTGTGTTGTTTCAATTTCTGTCTGTTTCTCTGCAATTTCATTTTTCAGATTTTCCACGGATGCCATGGTTACGACAAGCTGTGCGTCCAGGTCATCAATCTCGCCGGTAATCTGATTCTTTTTGGTTTCCAGATCGTCGATTTCTGCTTTTGCGTTGTCAAGCTGTGCGCTGGTCTCTGCCTGTGCTGCCTGCTGCTGCTGTAACTGCTCCTGTTTCGAGGCGCTTACTGTCATTACCTGAGCTGCACTTACGATCACTGCTAAACTTAAGGCAAGAAATTTTTTTCTCATTCTTTCACTCCCAAATTGATTCGTTGTATGTAGGTTTCTTTGTTTCAGGTTTCCCTGTTTCTTAGAAATTCAATTATTCTGTAACAATTTTGAAATATTTTTCCCAATTCTTTTACATAATATCACAATTCACAAATGGATGCAAGGAAAAATATCCCGACTTTTTGTAAACAATTCGTGAACAGTAACGATACATGTTATTTTACCTTCTGTACACTCACACAACTCAATTTGTATTGATCCGGCGAGGAAAGCGCATCGCCGTCAGGGATTGAAAAGTCCTCTGCGGAGAATTTCGCACAGAGTGCCCGGTACTGATCCTCTGTAAAGTACGGCACCGCATCCTGATTCCATTCCAGACTGATTTCCTGATCGGTCACGCCGCGCGTTACAATTTTCCCGCCTTCAAAATCCTTTTGTTTCATTTCTTTTAACGCATTGTAAACTGCAGTTCCATAATCCAGACGTACTTTCAACACGGCATTGGCGTACTCCTCCACGCCGCCGTTTGCGATCAGTGCTCCGCCTGCCGCAGATGCTGCTGCGCCAAGTACATTCTGATACGATGCACCGTCCGAGAAGAGAATCTGTCCGCCCTCACCATACCAGCTTTTGATTTTTTCCAAATACGACGGTGATACGCTGCTGCTTTTCCGATACGTATAATCCAGCGTGATGCTGTTTTCTCCAAGTCCCAGATCCGCAGCGGCCGTCTCTGCACCGAGTGCATAACCTGTCCCGTACTTTGTTCCGTTCTCTTCGTTTTTCTGTCCGATATAGCCCAGGTGCGTGTAGCCGGCCTGTACTGCCGCATATCCTGCCAGGTAGCCGGCCTCTGATACATCAATTTCCAGGCTTTCTGTATTTCCGCGGAGACGGCTGCGGCCGCTCTCACTGACCGGTTCTGCCTCCAGCAGCAGAAAACGGACATCCTTCCAGTCGCGCTGTGCATCGTAAACGGCGCGGCTCATGCTCGTTCCGGCACAGACGATAACGGATGCTCCCTTCTGCGCCGCCTCTTTGATGGTGTTTTCATAGTCCTCTGTTGTCCGTCCTGCCGGAACACTTGCTTCATATTTCAGACCGCTCTCGTCTCCATACTGCGCAAGACCGTTCCATGCTGACTGATACACGGCATCGGAAGCTACCTCACTGCCGTCGGTTACCAGCACCAGATCCACTGGTTCCGTCTTTTCTTTTCCGCAGCCGCCCAGCAGCAGCAACGACACTGCGCCAAGACAGAGCGCCCATTTCCAGCTCTTTCGCATGTTTACTCCCCTTGTATTTTTATTTTCCAGATTTTTTCTTTTGTATTTCTGATCTGCGTCTTTCACGCACCTTCTAGTATAGACAATTCCAGCGCAAAAAGAAAGAGAGAATACACGAACTACAAAGTTTTTTTGTATTCTCTCTTATTTTTTATAGAAGATATTTTACTGGAACAGATCGTTCAGGATTTCTGCCGGTTTCTTCCTGCGGTAGCCTTCACTGTCACTTAAGATACTGCTGCTCCAGGTGAAATGATTCACACCGGTCAGATAGGACCGGTCAAGAACTTTTACACCATACCGCTCATACGCAACCGGATAATACATTTTCATGTATTCATTTGCCAGCTCAATAGCTTCACTGTTAATGCTTCCTGTTGAAGAAACGGTTCCGCCAAGCTGAATATACGGCGGTGTCGCATGAATGACAACCACGCTGCCGTCCGAGCACTGGCCAATGACAATCCAGACATGACCGCTCTTGCTGACCACATCACCCGGCGTAAATTTCTGGGATGTATCGCCTGTCACGCAGGTTCCCCAGCCTTTTCTTGCAAAGTAGGCCGGCATTCCAGTAGAGGTTGTCGTTGCATACTCTTTCGTCACCTGATGTGCGGTCCATCCAACGTAGCCGGAACAGTCAAGACCTTTTCCGTACTCATACAGATGATCGGAATAGTTGTAGGTGGAATTCTGTGTATTGAAGAATTGTTTCCACTGCGCATTGACGCCGTAACTCTCTGCCTCTGCGTCTGTGTGGCCGCCTCCCCAGATATACAGGGTGTTTCCAAGCGGAAGCAGTGCATTTTTCAGAAAGTTCCGTACGGTGCGGACACCGATCTGCGCGGACGGTTCAAATCCGTCCGGACTCTGTACCAGCTTGCCGTCCTCATCGAACACATACGTTTTTCCGTCGATCACCTGTTTTCCGGTTATCATGCCGCCCCAGTTTCGGAAATAGTATGTATTTCCGCCAATCGACTGCCAGCCGATTGCCATTTTCGAGTCAGATCCAAGGTAATAGAGGTTATTATCATAGGTAATAAACGCATTCTTGTACATGCCGCCCCAGCTTCTCGGATAATAATAGTTATAATCCCAGTATACCCAGCCGCTTGTCGCCATAACGCCGTTTTTGTCTACATAATAATAGTTTCCGTCGTACTGAAACAGCTCGTCATCTCTTCTGGTTCCATTGGCGTTGATCCAGTAATGCGTTCCGTCCAGAAGCAGCCAGCCCGTATGGCTTGTGCCGTCCTCATCGAAATAATACGTTTTTCCGCCGTTCTGCACCCAGCCGGTGGCAAATGTTCCATCTGAATTGGCATAGTATGTTTTACCGCCGATGGTAAATGTCTGATCATGGTACAGACCGCCCCAGCTCTGGAATGCGTATTTTGTTCCGCCGATGGTATGAATTCCGGTGTACATGCCGCCCCAGCTTCGGAAATAGTAGCGGTTTTTGTCGTAGGTGATCCATTCAGACGATGCCATCGTACCGTCTTCTTTCATCCAGTACCAGTTGTTGTCATATTTCACCCAGCCGGTCTGAAGCGACGTATCCTTGTTGATCCAGTAATACGTTCCGTTGGTCAGATACCAGCCCTCTTTTGTAATCTGCTCGCCGTCTTCCAGAAAATAGTATTTCTTTCCATTGATATCGCAGACACCTGTATAGAAGGTTCCGTCATCCTTTGCCCAGTATTTCTTTCCCTGCCAGGTAAAAGATTCGTTATGGTAAACGCCGCCCCAGCTTCGGAAATAATATCTTGTTCCGTCAACCTCTTTCATTCCGGTGTACATCACACCGTCACCGTCAAAATAGTATCGGTTGTTGTCATACGTGATCCATTCAGATGCAGCACGTGTGCCGTCCGCTTTCAGCCAGTACCATTTGCCTTCCAGCTTCAGCCAGCCGGTCTGAACAGAACCATCCTGATTGATCCAGTAAGTCTGATCTCCCAGCTGAACCCAGCCGGTCTGGCTGGCATGATAGATCGATCCGTCATTCTGCGCTATGTAGGTTTTCCCTTTTACGGTAAAGAAGGTGTTTCGATATACACCACCCCAGCTCCGGAAATAATACTCGTTTCCTCCGATGCTCTGGAAACCGTTTTTATAAATGCCGCCCCAGCTCTGGAAGTAATACAGATTATTGTTGATTTCTTTCCAGCCGGATGCCATCATGACACCATTATCATCAAACCAGTACCAGTTATCATCGTACAGCAGCCAGCCGGTCTGCAGGACGCCGTCTTCTCTTACCCAATAATATGATGTGCCTTTTTTCAGCCAGCCTTTTTGTGTGATCTGCGCTCCCGTAGTATCATCAAATGCGCAGAGATCACCATGTCCATTCATTGTTCTGACTATTCCACGGGCAACGATACCATTTTCCTGTACATAATACATTTTTCCGCTGATGCTGAGATACACATTTCTCTGAATGCCGCCCCAGCTCTGGAAATAATAAAGGTTTCCATCTACTTCCTGAAAACCATTTTTATAGATTGCTCCGTCTCCCTTGGCATAATAAAAATTATTATCGTATGTGAACCAGCTGTTTTCTGCCATGCGGCCGTTCCGGTCCGGATCCAGCCAGTACCAGTTTCCATTCCGGTAAAGCCATCCTGTTTTCAGCTGTCCGTTCTCATAAAAATACCAGCCGCTGTCGCCTGCCTTAACCCAGCCATTCTGACTGGCCCGCACAGCAGCACCGCTGTCCTGTGAAGCCTGTGTCTGCGTTTCACTCTGTATCCCGCTCTGCTGATCCTCTGTCTCCACAGACTGGTCCATCACCGTGCTGCTCCCCACAGCACTCGCGGAAACAGTCGTCGGATGTACGCTGAGCATCAGCACCATAAAAAGTGTACCGCCCAGAAGACTTCTCAATTTTTTCTTCGATGTCATTGGCAAGTAACTCCCTTACTATATTATATCTGCTTTTCTCTCCATGTTATCATTAGAAATTATATTATCTTTTGTAATATTTTGCAATAAAAACGTAAAAAAAGAGACATTCACGAAGGAATGTCTCTTTTTTTCTGTGTTTTATTTCACGCTTTATTCTGTCTTTTCAAGACAATATCCTGTGTTATTAGAACAATCCTGTAATCTTTCCAGTAGCGTCTACATCGATACGTTCTGCTGCCGGAACTTTCGGCAGACCTGGCATGGTCATGATGTCACCGGTCAGGGCTACGATGAAGCCTGCACCTGCGGAGATTTTCAGGTTACGTACGGTAACTTCGAATCCGGTCGGTGCGCCGAGTTTGGTCTGATCATCGGTCAGGCTGTACTGGGTTTTTGCCATACAGATCGGGCAGTTGCCAAATCCGAGAGCCTCTAACTGTTTTGCCTGTTTCTGTGCATTTGCGGTCAGGACAACTCTGCTTCCGCCGTAGATCTTCTGAACGATGGCGTTCAGTTTCTCTTCAATGGAGCCTTCCAGATCGTATGCATAGGTGAAATCGTTCGGCTGCTCGCAAAGACGGACAACTTCTTCTGCCAGGGCTACGCCGCCCTCGCCGCCTTTTGCCCATACCTCGGACAGAACAACGTTGACACCGAGCTCTTTGCATTTCTCCTCAACCAGCTTCAGCTCTGCTTCGGTATCGGTCGGGAATGCGTTGATGGCAACGACACATGGCAGTTTGTATACATTTGTGATGTTGCTTACGTGTTTCAGAAGGTTCGGCATACCTTTCTCCAGAGCTTCCAGGTTCTCGCCGTTCAGTTCTGCTTTCGGAACGCCGCCGTTGTATTTCAGGGCACGAACAGTTGCTACGACTACAACTGCATTCGGTTTCAGGCCTGCCATACGGCATTTGATGTCGAGGAATTTCTCAGCACCAAGGTCAGCACCGAAGCCTGCCTCTGTGATAGTGTAATCTGCTAATTTCAGGCACATTTTGGTTGCTGTTACAGAGTTGCAGCCGTGTGCGATGTTTGCGAATGGTCCGCCGTGAACGATAGCCGGAGTTCCTTCCAGAGTCTGTACCAGGTTTGGTTTCAGAGCATCTTTTAAGAGTGCTGCCATAGCGCCTTCTGCGTGCAGGTCACCTGCGGTTACCGGTTTCTGCTCGGATACTTTTCCGTAGGTATATCCGATGATGATCTTGGAAAGTCTTTCTTTCAGATCTGTGATGTCGCTTGCCAGACACAGAACTGCCATAACCTCAGATGCTACGGTGATGTCATAGCCGTCTTCTCTCGGCATTCCGTTTGTTCTTCCGCCAAGGCCGTCTACAACGCTTCGAAGCTGACGGTCATTCATATCTACGCATCGTTTCCAGGTGATCTTTCTCGGATCGATATTCAGAGCGTTTCCCTGGAAAATGTGGTTGTCGATCATAGCTGCCAGCAGGTTGTTTGCTGCACCGATTGCATGGAAGTCACCGGTGAAGTGAAGGTTGATATCTTCCATTGGAACAACCTGTGCGTATCCGCCGCCTGCTGCTCCGCCTTTTACACCAAAGACCGGTCCAAGAGATGGCTCGCGAAGTGCAACCATTGCTTTTTTACCGATTCTGGAAAGTCCGTCTACCAGACCTACAGAAGTTGTTGTTTTTCCTTCTCCTGCCGGTGTCGGGTTGATGGCTGTAACGAGGATCAGTTTTCCATCCTCCGCATTGGTGTCTTTTAACAGGTTGTAATCAATTTTTGCTTTGTACTTTCCGTACTGCTCCAGATATTTGTCATCAATACCTGCTTTTTCTGCGATCGCTGTGATCGGCTGCATGGTACATTCCTGTGCAATTTCAATGTCTGATTTGTAACCCATTGTTTTAAAATCCCCTTTCTTTTTTCCGCTTTGTCCGCCGATTGATAGCCATATTTTACCATGTTTTGTAAGATGATTCAATTGATAATTATTTATTTCACAATCTTTATACGTTTTGTACCAAAAAATGCAGAAAATTCCGCCAAAAGGCGGAGCGGCACAATTCTGCATTAAAAAAGAAGGATTCCCGGCTTTTTGCTGCCGAAAATCCTTCTCTTTTTTATTTTTTAAGAATACTGCGACTCATCCACCTCAAACGGTTCGTCGCACGGTCCTTCGAGGAGGCGGTAGCTGCCCTGTGTTGAGAAGTAATACCATTTTCCGTCGATCAGTTTCCATCCTTTTACGGCGTAGCCGTTTGCGTCAATGTAGTATCTCTGCTCGGTGTCGTTTGCATAGCGGTGCGGGTTCAGGGAAACCCATTCGCTTTTGGCCCAGCGGTCTTCGTCTTCGATGTAGAACTTCCAGCCCTCATCGGTTTTGGTCCAGATGGAGGTTACCTGCTCTTCCATTTTTTCGAAAAATTTGGATTTCTGGGAGAGATCATCATTGAGCTGGTCGAAGGTCAGCTTCTCTGCAAGCGTCTGTTCGCCTGAAAACAGGTTCGTTCCAAGACCGAGGCGGTCACCCTCAATGGTAGCTCCGAGACTTGCGATGGTGGTCGGGAACATGTCCATGGTGGTGAAACTTCTGTTTTTCTCCTGCTGCGGCTGGATCGGGGAGTTGATGATCACGTTGTATACGGTTCTGGTGTAGTCCGGATCAATGTTCTCACAGAAATCGGAATCCATCGTCAGATGGTCGCCAGAAATTACGATCGTTGTGTTCTCGTAGAAATCCTGCTGCTGAATCCAGGAAACGAACTCGGTGACCTGCTTGCTGGAGCAGTGCAGAACCATTCCGTACTGGTTGTCACCGTCGTTTTCTTCATCGCAGAGCTCACACGGATATCCATCCTCAAAATGGGTGTCTGCGGTCAGCATGGTGAAGTTGAACGGCTCTCCCTCTGCTGCGATTTCGGTCAGGCGGTCTTTGGCAAAGGAAAAGAGTTTTTCATCCTCATAGCCCCACCATTCGTAATATCCTTCCGGGATCAGGTCTTTTTCCATAGCCCAGTTGTAATCGTCTACTTCGTAGTCGCCGTGCTCTTTAAAGTACTCTTCCCGGCCGCCGAACTGTCCGATTGAACCGATGAAGAAATACTGCTTGTAGCCTTCATCCGCCAGGACATCACCCAGGGTATTGATTTCCGGGAAGAAGCTGGCCTGATATGCCATCTCATTTCGCTGGATTCCGATGCTGAGAGGCAGACCGGAGGTCTGTGCGAAAATTCCAGCAATGGTCCAGGTTGCGTTTACGGTAGGCTGGCCGCCGCCGAGCAGCTCCGAATTGGAAAAACTGATGTTGTCTGCGGCAAGCTGGGTCAGCTCCGGGATATAGTTTTTATCGAATGCTCCGCCGGAAGCTTTGTCTGCGTAGGTGCTCTCCATGGATTCCAGATAGAGATAGATCAGATTTCGTTTCTGTTCCGGGAACGTGATATTCACGCGGTCCGGATCTACGTAGTTGTCTTCTACCACGGTATTGTACGTGCTCTGATTTTTCAGATAATCTTTTACGTCCAGTGCTGCCCACACGTCATTGATGGAATAGACGATGCTGGCGGCTCCTGCCGCGATACAGATCATCCCGAACGCCACATGGGCTTTGCGTTTTTCCCGAAGAAAAATGCTGACCAGAATCAGAAGGATGAGTGCTGCCGCTGCGATCAGCGCACTTGAGCAGACATAACTCATCAGAAGATCATGGCTGGTTCCGGCAATCGGGGCCTTTAACTGGTAAACAAGCTCTTCCATGCTCAGATTCGGCCATGTTTTCCGCATCCAGCGCTCGGACGTAAACAGCAGCACGCCAAGCGTTCCGATCAACACTGCAAACACAGCCAGCAGAATGCGCCCTGCTTTTTTCGTTTTTTTCTGTTTCTTGTGTTTCATCTTTCTGCCTCCAAAAAGCATTACAGCTTACAAAATCTTAACTTTTTTTACAATCGCCTTACGTATTATAGCAAAGACCGTTTTAAAAAGATAGAAAATTTTTATAAAATTTTTGCACAAAAAGTACAGCCAAAAACATATTTTTTGCATGACACATAAAAACCCGCCCGGCACCGCAAATCTCTTCGCGGCCCAAGCGGGTTTTTCATCTCTATTCCGGGAAAGCCTTATCAGCTTGCCTTGTTCTTTCTCTGTTTGATGACCTTCAGTCGTGTGAACTCCTCGCGCTCCTTCTCCTCCAGTGCGTCCGCGATATCCTTGGATAACTGGGTGTAATGCGGAATCGTGATGTTCTTCAGCGCATTGGCGCGCTTCTGTGTTTTCTTGATTGCCGCAGCAAGACGGTATGCCGAGTTCTCAATCATGGAAAGGTTTAATGTCAGGTCTTTTACTTTTTCAAAGGCCTGTCTTGCCTGATCCAGGGACTCCTTCGTGCTGTAGTAAGCATACGTCGGAGCCTGTCCGGACGGATCAGCCTCTACCAGCGGAATTTCCACGCCCATGATACTCCTTGTCTTGATCCGGATAGATTCCTCCACCGGAACGGTATAGGACACGGTCTGTACGTTGGTGATACCGATCTCCATGTTCGCAATCTGCAGCGCCGCATATGCTTCGCGGAATGTCACATCAATCTGACGCTGAATATCTTTTGCCTCATCGATCAGGCCCATGAGCTCGCGGATCAGAATATTCCGCTTCTTGTCCATCAGCTCGTAACCCATGTGGGCAAGTTTCAGAGAGTTCTTTGCAAGAATCAGGTTTCCCTTGGTAGGAAAGGTATTCGGGTCCATTCCGATCTCACTCCTCTCGCTTACTCATTCATCGCATCGGCTTCTGCCTTTGCTTTTGCTACTGCATCAATGGTGGTCGGATGATAATACTGATCCAGAACCTTGGTGTTGACACGGTCGAGCTCTTCTCTCGGAAGCAGTCCAAGAAGCTCCCATGCCTTGTTCAGCGTATCTTCCATGGAACGGTTTTCATCCATTCCCTGGCCGATGAATTCATGCTCGAATTCATTACCGAATACCAGGTACTGTTTATCGATCGGAGAAAGCTCATCCTCACCGATAACGGATGCCAGGGAACGCGCATCTCCTACCTTTGCATAGCAGGAGAACAGCTGGTTCGCTACGTCCTGATGATCCGCTCTTGTGTAGCCCTCACCGATACCGTCCTTCATCAGACGGGAAAGACTCGGCAGTACGCTGATTGGCGGGTAAATAGACTGGCCGTGAAGCTGACGGTCCAGTACGATCTGACCCTCGGTGATGTAACCGGTCAGGTCAGGGATCGGGTGCGTGATATCATCGTTTGGCATGGTCAGGATCGGAATCTGTGTTACGGATCCCTCTACGCCCTGTACGATTCCGGCGCGCTCATACAGCGTAGCCAGCTCACTGTACAGGTATCCAGGATAACCTTTACGGGAAGGAATCTCTCCACGGGAGGAGGAAACCTCACGCATAGCCTCGCAGAAGGATGTGATATCGGTCAGGATAACCAGGATATGCATGCCTTTCTCGAATGCAAGGTACTCGGCAGCTGTCAGTGCTACCTTCGGGGTGATCAGACGCTCTACAACCGGGTCATTTGCCAGGTTCAGGAACATAACAACGTGGTCAGATACACCGCTTTCCTCAAAGGTCCGGCGGAAGAACTCTGCTACGTCGTATTTAACACCCATAGCGGCAAATACGATTGCAAACTTCTCATCAGAATCTCCAAGGGATGCCTGCTGTACGATCTGTGCTGCCAGCTGGTCGTGCGGAAGTCCGTTTCCGGAGAAGATTGGCAGCTTCTGGCCACGAATTAGGGTGGTCAGACCGTCGATTGCAGAAATACCGGTATGGATATAGTTTCTTGGGTATTTACGGGTAACCGGGTTCAGCGGCAGGCCGTTGACGTTTCTTCTTACCTCTGCGTCAATCGGTCCCATGCGGTCGATCGGTTTTCCGATACCGTCGAAGGTACGTCCCAGGATTTCCTCGGAAAGTCCGATCTCCATCGGATGTCCGGTCAGACGGGTATGGGTATTGGTAAGAGACATGCTCGAAGTTCCCTCAAATACCTGAATAACGGCTTTATCTTCGTATACAGCAACGATACGTCCCAGTTTTTTCTCATTGCCGTCTACGGTAAATTCTACGATTTCCTCGTAGGAAGCATTTTTTACACCTTCCAGAACAACCAGAGGGCCATTGACCTCACTAAGGCCTAAATATTCAATTGCCATGATGAATTCCCTCCTTAACCATTCTTCTCGAGTACCTTATCGTAGAAGGTGTCGATATCTTTTTTGTATGTGTCAAACAGATCCAGACGGTCATTCGGTACATCGTATTTAATAGAAACGACGCGGTCGAAGATCTTGTCCTCTTTCAGTACGGACATTGGCATGCCCATCGTCACGAGCGCTTTGGATTTCTTGTACAGATAAAGAATAACTTCCATCATCTTGTACTGTTTTTCCAAGGATACGCAGGTGTCATCTGGATGGAATGCGTTCTGCTGCAGGAAGCCCAGTCGAATAACTCTGGCGATTTCCAGGGTCAGCTTCTGGTCATCCGGAAGAACATCGCTACCGATCAGTTTTACAATTTCCATCAGGGAGCTCTCGGAGTTCAGGATTCCCATTAACTGGTTCCGCATATCTACAAAGTTTTTGTTTACGTGATCTTTGTACCACGGCGACAGATCCTGCAGGTATTCACTGTAGCTGGTCAGCCAGTGGATCGCCGGGAAATGACGGGCGTAAGCCAGAGATTTGTCCAGTCCCCAGAAGCAGCGGACGAAACGTTTGGTGTTCATGGTAACAGGCTCGGAGAAGTCACCACCCTGCGGAGATACAGCTCCGATGATGGATACGCTTCCCTCTGCTCCGCAAAGGGTCTGCATCATGCCGGCACGCTCATAGAAAGCGGACAGACGGGATGCCAGATATGCCGGGAAACCTTCCTCGGCAGGCATTTCCTCCAGACGGCCGGACAGCTCACGGAGTGCCTCTGCCCAACGGGATGTGGAGTCTGCCATGATTGCTACATCATAGCCCATATCGCGGTAATACTCAGCCAGTGTCAGTCCGGAATACAGAGATGCCTCACGGGCTGCAACAGGCATGTTGGATGTGTTGGCGATCAGGGTGGTACGGTCCATTAGCGGGTTGCCGCTCTTCGGGTCGATCAGTTCCTGGAACTCCTCCAGAACCTGTGTCATCTCGTTTCCACGCTCTCCACATCCGATATAGATGATGATATCGGCATCAGACCATTTTGCGATCTGGTGCTGGGTCATGGT
Organism: Fusicatenibacter sp.; assembly: GCF_977045365.1. Lineage (NCBI taxonomy): Bacteria > Bacillati > Bacillota > Clostridia > Lachnospirales > Lachnospiraceae > Fusicatenibacter > Fusicatenibacter sp. The sequence goes on along the minus strand of NZ_CDRRUH010000016.1, from coordinate 30,731 downwards.
TTTTCCGGTACCGAATCCGCCAGGGATGGCTGCTGTGCCGCCTTTTGCGATCGGGAACATCGTATCCAGGATACGCTGTCCTGTGATCAGCGGAACGGATGCCGGATATCTTTTCAGGGTTGGACGCGGTACACGGATCGGCCATTTCTGTGCCAGTGTGATCTCTTTTTCGGTGCCGTCTTCCAGTTTCAGTTTTACAATCGGGTCAAGGATGGTGTACTTTCCGTCTTTGGCAGCCCAGATAACCGTGCCGTTGACATCCGGCGGAACCATCGATTTGTGTACGATGGAACGGGTCTCCTGTGTCTCTGCAATGATTGCGCCGCCCATCAGCTCTTCGCCTTCTGAAACAGTTACATGGACATCCCATTTTTTCTCTGTATCCAGAGAATCTACGGTAAGACCGCGGCTGATATATTTACCGGACTGCTTTGCAATCTCGGACAGCGGACGCTCAATACCGTCAAAAATGTTGTTCAGGATTCCAGGTCCCAGTGTAACAGAGAGGGCATCTCCGGATGCGGTAACTGTTTCGCCTGGTTTCAGTCCTGTGGTTTCCTCGAAAACCTGTACTGTAGTGGTATCCTTTGTCAGGGCAATAACCTCGCCGACCAGACGTTCTTTACCAACGTAAACCATCTCGGACATTTTAAATCCGGTGTTTCCTTTCAGATATACGACCGGACCGTTGATTCCATAGATAACTCCGGTTTTATTCATGCTCTACACCTCCGTGAAAGATGAAATTCTCCCGCTCTTCGTTCAGAAGGGTCTCGAAGGAATTATCGATCAGAATATTTTTCTCCGGAATGACCGCGCGCACGCCGCCAAGGAACGGCATGGCCGAAATGGTAAGGGTTACGGAGAGTTTCTGCTCCAGGGAAGCCTTATGAGCTTCGTCTGACGGATCCAGATATAAGGTCAGTTTGTCATTTCCGGCAAACGTAACGGCTTCGCGGATTTTGCGCTCCAGATACTCCTCATAGGATGGATCCTTTTTATAAGCGGTAAGTTTTTCACGAACTTCTTTAAACAGTTTTTCTTTTAATTCCAGATTTTTACGGGACAGCTTCCGTCTGATATGAAGCTGATCCGCAGACAGTGTCTTATTGACATCACGTTTTGCTTTCTCGGTCTCGGCAGCAACTTCTTCTTCTGCCTGACGTCTTGCGGTTGCTTTATGCTCCTCGAAGATCTTATCCAGAGCTTTCTGGTGATCGCCGATCACACGTTCTGCTTCACGGTTTGCACTGTCCAGGGAATGATTATAAAAATTCTGAAGTTTTTCCTCAGTAGTCAATGTGTGTCACCTCCAGGGCATTCTTACAGTTTTAATCCAATAGATTCATTTACAAAGGAAGTGATAAAGTCCGGCGCTCTTCCGGTACCGTGACGGTCCGGAATTTCAATGAGCAGCGGAAGCTTATGGTTGAGGCGGACATCCTCCAGAATGTCCGGGAATTCCTTCCCGAACTTTTCTGTAAGGAGAATAATTCCGATCTCTTTGTCTGCCAGTGTTTTCTGCAGTGTATCATAAAGCTCCTCGCGCTCATGAACGACAACGCCTTCCACTCCGGCCAGGCGCATGCCCGTCTGAGTGTCTACGTTATCACTGATCAAGAACATTTTCATTTATGATTCCTCCAACTTAAGGTGAAGATCAATACCTTCCGGTTTTGGAATCAAAGTTTACCAAGAATCATGAAGGAGATGATCAGACCATACAGAGCGATACCTTCGGCCATAGCTACGAAGATCATGGATTTACCAAAGATGCTGCCGTCTTCGCTGATTGCTCCAAGAGCTGCGCTTGCGGAAGATGCAACGGCGATACCGGAACCAATACCGGAAAGACCTGTAACAAGAGCTGCACCGATGTAACCAAGACCGGTTGCAAGACCAGCGCCTGCTTCTGTTGCAGCAGATGCAGTTGTTGCGCCTGCGAAGGAAACAACGGTTGCGATCAGCAGAAGGCCGAAGAAGCCGCTTACATTGGCTGCCAGAGATTTTTTGTAACGATTTTTGTTGTGCTCACCTTTGAAGTAATAAGTCATAGGAACAACGATGGTTAATACCATTGCGATTGCAGTAAGTACCTGTACAAATGCTGAGTTCATAATAGTTTTCCTCCTGAAGTTAATTCATTAAATTTACTCTTTGCTGCGATCCGGAGCCATTTTCACTTTTTCCCGATACAGCTTCCCGCCATATTCGCTTCCATTTTGCATGGCTCTGAATCCTCTTTTATTTCTCGCCTTTTTTCAAAAACGGAACAAACGGTTTTCCATCTCCTTCATAGAACCGGCTGAACATCTCGTAATACTCCAGACGCAGTACCTGGATCGCTACCAGCAGTGCCTCAAGGCAGGCAACGAAGACATTTCCGAGAACAATAACCGGCCAGCTGATGCTGCCGCCGCCTGTTGCTCCGCCGAGCATCAGGACAACCTCCATCATAGCCGCATGGCTGACTGCATATGCGCCGACACGGACAAAGGAAATTGTGTTGGAGAAGTAGCTCAAAAGCACATCGAAGAGTTCGAAGAATGCCTGTACAAAGAACATTCCCTTTCCGGTCTCCGGAAATGCATTGCCCTTCTTCTCTACCATACGCTCCAGTGGCTCTTTTAAGAAGATCGCAAGAAGCGGAATACCGAACATGACTACCATCACGCCGACAGCCGGAGCTTTATGGCCGCTGAACAGGAGAACGAGTGTAACGGCAAGGGCTCCGTAGAAAATGAAGCCTGCCAGGGAGTTCTGGCTGAACAGAAGCTCGCCGAGCTTATGGTTTCTTGCTGCATTGATCATATGCAGAACCATTCCTGTCAGAATCATGAACATACCAAATGCAACCGCTGCGACAAATACGGTGTTCATCGAACCGATGAACGGAAGCGTTGTCATCGCTTCCTTCGGATGCAGCCAGAGGGCCGGTATGACATTCTCAAATCCGAAGAAGCTGCCGAACAAGAATCCGAAGATCACAGAGAATACCGCGCAGGTACTCATGATCGCTGCCAGATCCATCTTCTTGTAGTGGTACAGCAGTGCGCCGCCAATCAGCAGACACAGTCCCTGCCCTACATCGGCAAACATGATTCCGAAAATAAATGCATAGGTAAGTCCTACGATAATCGTAGGGTCAATTTCATTGTAATTTGGCAGTCCGTACATCTTCACGTACATCTCAAACGGACGGAAGATTTTCGGATTTTTCAGCTTTGTCGGCGGCTGACGCAGAACGTTGTTTGCATCATCCTCGATAAAGCAGAAGAGATTTGTGTCGTTTTCGATGTCCTTCTGGAAGGAATCGGCATCTTTTTCCGACATCCAGCCGCACAGAATATAGAAGGTTTCCTTCTTGGATTTCGTGCAGGCTGCCAGGCGACGGACATCAAAGTTGCCGGAGAGCTGCTCTAACTGCTCTTTTGCTGCAACCAGATCCTCTGCGGAATCCGAAAGGCATTTTGCCAGTTTCCGTGAGCACTCGCTGAGTGCATCGTCTGTCTTTTTGATTTCTGCCTGAAGTGCTGCGTAAGCATCCTCCGGCGTTCCGCTGTACTCGTCCGGAACGTAGATTCTTTCGAAGTGCAGGGATGAGAATACGGCGTCCACTTTCGTGACCTGATCTCTTGGGCAGAAGTAAATGCCCCATACATACTGCTCATCGGAATGGCAGCGGTAGAATACCGTATCGCTGTTCTCATAGCAGTAGCTCTCAAATTTGTTGTAATACTCTTTTGTGATCTTTCCGAATCTGAATTTAATAAAGTGGAAATCCAGAATGGAGGAAAGATTGCAGTGCAGATCCTGGAACGGCTCGATTTTCTGTGCTTTTTCCATCAAGTCTTTCTTTTTTGCTTCCAGTTCTGTACGCTCCTGGTTCAACTGGCCAAGGGTGTGATCCAAACCATGGACACAGTTGATGGCATCTTCCAGGGAAAGTCTTTTCGTGGTGGTACGCTTCTCTTCCGGCAGAAGTGCTGTAAAATCTTCCGCCTGTTTTAAGGTCTCTTTGTATGGGTTGATCTGGATATACGGTGTGATATTCTGCATCGTAGACAGCTCCGTCAGAGCGTTTTCCAGATGTATCTCATATTTTGAGAGATAAGTGTTGACCACACGGTCAATGTCGGCTTTCGGCCCGGTGATGCTCAAAAATTTCATCTTGACAATCAATGAGTACACCTCCCCGTGTATTAAGTTTTTGCGATATGCTGCATTGCCTCGTCAGCGCTGATACGGTAACGTACGCACTCGAGTGCAATAATAAGCCGGTTTACCTCGTGCTCTTTGTGATAGAGGTATGAGTATATTGTGGCAACGGAATAAGGATCCTGTCTGGATTCACTGGAAAGTATGTGCTTCATAATGGCTGCATACATGGATTCCAGCGTATCGACCTTGAAGGAATCATACCGTTTCGCATAATAGGTTTGTTCCAGCAGCTGGGAAAATGCACTCATATTCTCGGCTTCTACCAGTGCCTTTACCACATCCTTTTTCAGCCGGTGATGAACCGGAATCAGCAGGGCGTAGATTTGTGCGCTGGTCATGTGATAATAGCGTTTGGAACGGTAGATCCACTGAAGGTTCAGCATGTCAAACTTGCTTCCCCATGCAGCGGTCAGCTCTTCCAGATCCCGCTTTGTCACTACTTTTGATCTGTCTTTCCACATCTGTGCAAAGTAATACAGATCCAGGGTCATCTCATAGTCGAACAGGGTCGGACGCTCGATATCCGCGAGCTGCGACAACGGGGCATAATATTCTGTCCCTTTCAGGTTCGCAATCAGTTCTTCGATCGTCCTGGAGGACGCCAGAAGATTGATGTCCAGCTGGGAATGCTTGTTAAAGAACTCGTCGAATATGGACAGGTTCAATACCACATCACGGTGATCAAACACCGTGTTCAGGCATTCTTTGATAACGGACACTTCGTATCGTTTAAAGTAGAGCGCAAGGAACTTTCTCTGCTCCACATTTGCAAAACGGTACAGCTTGGAAAAATCCCGGTATACCGTCAGGCGCAGCATTTTCTCGATCTGACCCCGGTGAAGGTCAGCTTCGTTGTAGCCCTCAAACAGATCCTCATAGCCTTTATGCTGCTTGAGGTAAGAAACTGCCTGCGGTACACTCTCCAGTTCCACGATTTCCCGAAAATTCTGGTCGTTTAAAAGATGGCTCTGCATGGCTCTTATCTTTGTGGTAAGGCCGCTGTAGGATAATAGACCGCTCATCGTTTCACTTCCTTATAATGTTTTCGTAAATCTGCGTGGACAGTGTTCCGTGATTCTGTTCGTAATAAGCGTCCAGTGAAGATAGAAGTTCGGCGGCAGAGTCCCGCTGCTTTTTCTGATCCGCATCTGTAGTAGAATGAAGTTTTGTTGTGATCTCTTCAATCCGCTTTGCCGTTTCCGCTTCCAGATCTGCATCGAATTTTGCAATCCGCTCTTCCTGCTGCTCGTCCTGGAGCTTCTTCTGATTCTCGGCAGCCTGCATAATCTTAGTAGCAGCCGTTTCGATCTCTGCAAGTTTGTTAATTACAGATTCCATAGCATCGCTTTCCCTCCTTATGATATTTGCATAACAATCAAACCTGGTCCACTGACCAACTTTGATATACAGGGCAAAAGTACAGGAGAAACTCCCGCATCTTTGCTGTTAGTATTCTACACCTTTTTTTCCAAAGTTGACATATTGAAATCGTAAAAAAAAGTGGGATTTCGATCGATTTTTTGATTAAAAATAGCCAATGGGTCATATTTTTTCTTCCAATATTAATAGCCAAAAGGCGGTCCCTCATATGATTTCGATATGGATCCAATTCGATTGTCATATTGCTGATAGGAAATGCTATGTGCAGGTTGATATTGTATACAGTATTTTGAAAACTCAGAAAATTTGAAAACGGGATTTTTCTGTTTTGCTTTTTCGGGAGCTATGATATACTGGATATGATTGGCTTTTATTCTAATATTTATCACTTAAGAAAGGAATTTTACGCATATGCGCCTTAGAAATATCAGAGGATCAAAAGATGTGATTGCTTCCTGTCCGTTCGTTGTGCAGGAGCCGGAGAGCTGCCGGGGACGGTGGGCTGAGGTTTTTGGAAATGAAAATCCGATTCATATTGAGGTTGGAATGGGAAAAGGACGCTTCCTGATGGATATGGCGGTTCTGCATCCGGAGATCAACTACATTGGTATTGAGATGTACGACAGCGTACTGCTCCGCGCGGTACAGAAACGTGAAAAATTAGAAACAGAACTTAAAAACCTGTTTTTCATCCGCATGGACGCGCGCCAGCTTCCGGAAGTATTCGCAGAAGGCGAAGTGGACCGCATTTACCTCAACTTCTCTGATCCGTGGCCGAAGGACCGCCATGCGAAGCGGAGACTGACGTCGCATGAGTTTCTTGCACGGTACGAGAAGATTTTAAAGAAGGACGGAACACTGGAATTCAAAACCGATAATAAAGATCTGTTTGACTTCTCTCTTGAGGAGATGAAAAATGCAGAGGGATGGGAACTCACTGCATTCACATACGATCTGCACCACGATGTGGTTCTCTCAGAAGGAAATGTAATGACGGAATATGAGGAGAAGTTTTCCTCAATCGGAAACCCGATCTGTAAGATGGAGGCACGGTTTCTGTAAAAAACATTTCTGCATGTAAGGGGGATTTGAAAATGAAAAGAAAAGTTCTGGCGGCACCAGTGTGACAGTGGCCATGGTAACGAAAGATGCGGACGGCACCTGGAACGAGGATCTTTGTACAAGCGGCTATGTCGGATACGGCGGTGTAGGCGAAACTACCGAATGGAACCGCAAAACACCGCGCGGACAGTTCAGCTTTACGTATGCCTTCGGCATTCTCCCGAATCCCGGAACGGAACTTTCCTATACCCAGGTGGATGATACGTATTACTGGGTCGATGATGTAAATTCCAGATACTACAATCAGTTCGTCACGACGAAGACAACACCGAAAGCCTGGAATTCCGCGGAGCACATCATCGAGATCAATCCGGCCTATCATTACGTTCTGTCCCTCGATTACAATCCAAACTGCACTCCGGGTGTCGGTTCTGCCATCTTCCTGCACTGCAGCACAAACCGGCCGACCGGCGGATGCATTTCTGTCCCGGAAGACCAGATGATCACGATTCTGAAAAATGTTCAGCCGGGCTGCCAGATCATTATTGATTCGGCGAACGGGCTGAAGAACTACTAAATTTTTTGCTCTGAAAGACAAAACCGGCAGCGGAAAGATCCATGTCAGAAAGGATCCCTCTGCTGCCGGTTTTTCTCATTTGGAGATGCTATGATGATAGGAAAAGTTGATACGTAGATTTTCGGTATTCCGCCCGTAAAACAAGAAAAACACCGTCCCCGCAGCTCTCAGGTCTGCAAAAACAGTGCTTTCGATGCGCCTTCAGGGACTCGAACCCTGGACAAATAGATTAAGAGTCTACTGCTCTACCAACTGAGCTAAAGGCGCTTACTTTTGTTTTTCTGTGTTTCATTGGATGATCCACTCGCTGAACACAAATAAGATTATAAAGGATTCTGCCGAAAAAAGCAACCTTTTTTTCACTGTTTCTTTACTTTTGTTAAAAACAGCGAAAACAGGTCTTATAATTCTATTAAATTTCACAATTTTTTCGTATATTTCCGTTTGTTTCGACGACGGCTCCAATGGCAGCCGAACCTACTTCCGTTTCTTATCTTTCTTTTTCAAAAGCTTCTCCAGCTCCTGCATGGATTTCTGGATTTTATAAAGACAGCCGCTGCCGGCATATTTATTCTGATAGCAGAAATCCTGGAGTTTCTGCTGAAGGAAACCTGATTTTCTGATCAAACTTCTTCTCCGCTTTCCGGCGTACCGGACACGGGCACCGGAAAAGTTCTTTTTCTTCTATATTATACAGGGAATGTCAACATTGACCAGAAAATAGCTTGTTTTAGCCATTGTTTTTCCATTTTCTTTCCGCTATAATACAGCAAAAACTACTATTTATACTTTGGGGGAATTTTTATGAAAACACGAATGAATTTCAAGGATGAGTTTTACCAGAAATTAAAGCTCCTCGTCCTCCCGATTGCGATTCAGAACTTTATGCTGGCTCTCGTCAGCGCGACGGACGCAATCATGCTGGGATGGATTGACCAGACCTCGCTGTCGGCGGTTTCGCTGGCCGGGCAGGTGCAGTTTGTTTTGAGCCTTTTTATCTCAGGCATCGCGGCGGGCGCCGGTATTATGGCAGCGCAGTACTGGGGGAAACAGGATGCCGCTTCGATCGAAAAAGTGATTCCGATCGCACTTCGCACCAACCTGCTGTTCTCCGGCCTGTTTACCATCCTTGCCGGTTTCTGTCCCGAAATACTGATGCGCATCTTTACAAATGATGCGGCCCTGGTTGCAAGCGGAAGCCAGTATTTACGCGCTGTTGCACTCTCCTACGTACTCTGCGGTATTTCGCAGGTCTATCTGATCCTGCTGAAAAACACCGGTCATGCAGCAGTCAGCTCCCGCATCAGTTCCACTGCGGTTGTACTGAACATCATTTTAAATGCCATCCTCATCTACGGTCTTTGCGGTGCTCCGGCACTTGGGATCCGCGGAGCAGCTTATGCAACGGTAGCTGCCCGCGTTGTGGAACTGATCTGGGCTTATCTCGAGACAAAGAAACCGGAGCGTGTACGGATTCTCTGGAACCGCCTCTTCTCTTCCGCAGGGAAAATACTTTCAGAAGACTTCTGGCGCTACACGCTTCCCGTGCTTGCGGCCTCCCTCGTCTGGGGAATTGCCTACGTTCTGTACTCCGTTATCATGGGCCACATGGGAAGCGATGCTGTTGCAGCAAACTCGATTACCTCGATTGCAAAGAGCCTCCTCTCCTGCCTGATCCGCGGTGTGAGCGGCGGTGCCGGTGTTCTGATCGGAAACCTGCTCGGTGCAGATGAACTCGAGAAAGCACGCGAATACGGCGGCCGCCTGACGCATCTTGCAATTGCCATCGGCGTTGTGACCGGCGGTCTTCTGATGTTGATCTCTCCTGCAATCGTCCACTTCGCTCCGCTTACCGATACCGCGGCAGAATATCTGCAGTACATGCTTCTCTTCTGCGGTCTGAACTTGATGGCACAGTCGGTCAACACCACCGTTCTCGACGGCATCTTCTGTGCCGGCGGCGATGCAAAATTCGATATGCAGGGAAATATCGGCGCGATGTGGTGCTTTTCCGTACCGCTTGGCTTCCTCGCCGCGTTCTGGCTGAAGCTGCCGGTCATGGTTGTCTACTGTATCGTAAACCTCGATGAGATCGTGAAACTGCCTGCGGTTTATCTTCATTATAAAAAATACGTCTGGGTACGCAACATCACCCGCGATATCGAAGAATAATTACCGAACTATAAAATCCCCTGCGGAAAATCCAAACCGAATGGATTTCCCGCAGGGGATTTCGTTCTTTTATCGTATTACAAATATCGCAATGATTTTACATCGATTTTCTTTCCGCAATTTCTGCCATCTTCGCCTCGTTCAGACGGGTGTCGCCATGGACACGGCTGTAGGAAAGATAGCCGTTCATACGGTCGATCTTTGTCAGGTTCTTGGAACCGCAGACCGGGCAGACATCCATGTCTAGTTCCTGGTGGCCGCAGTCATCGCAGTAAGCCAGGGACAGGTTGACGCCCTCGTAGTAGCCGAGCTCCATCGCACGCTCGATCAGTGTCTTGATCGCGCCTTTGTTGTAGCCGACCGGATAGCGCACGTACTGGATTTTTCCGCCGTTGCAGAGCTCCCAGAAACGTCCCTCGAGATCCTGTTTCTGGATCGGGGTGATGTCCTCGGTTACGTGGCAGTGGAAACTGTTGCTCACATACGGGCGGTCCGAAACGTTGCGGACGATGCCGTACTGTTTGCGGAACTGCTCTATCTGCAGGCCGCACAGGGATTCTGCCGGTGTGCCGTAGATCGCATAGAGGATGCCGTCCTCTTTCTTAAACTCGGCAACCTTGTCGTTGATATATTTCAGCGTGTCAAGTGCGAACTGTCCGTCCTCAACAAGAGATTTTCCGTTGTACAGCTCCTGCAGCTCGTTCAGCGCCGTGATACCGAACGATGCGGTCATCGGCTTTAACAGCGGGCGGATCTTGTCGGACGGTTTTAAGTGGCCGCCGTAGAAACCTCCCTCACAGTAAGCCAGCGGGTTCGTGGATGCACGCATCTCGCCGAGGTAATCGTAGGTCCGTTTGTGCAGATCGCGGATCATCTCGAGGTAGAAGTCGAGCACTTCGTGGAAATCGCGGTTCTCGGAACGGGATTTTGCCAGGATCATCGGAAGATGAAGGGAAACGGCTCCGATGTTGAAACGTCCGACAAAGACCGGTTTGTCGTTCTCATCTGCCGGCTCCATGCCTCCGCGCTCGTACCACGGGCTAAGGAAAGCACGGCATCCCATCGGGCTGATGACTCTCTTGTATTTCTTGTACATCTCGGCGATGTAGCCCTCGCCGCTCATCGACAGCCAGTCCGGATACATGGTTTTAGAGGAACAGTCAAGTCCTGCCTCAAAGACATCTTCTGCGATGCCGCCCTCTCCGTGAATTGCCTTGTCATATAAGAAGACGATTTTCGGGAAGAGCACCGGCTTTTTGTGGCCTTTCCTGCCCTGTCCGTTTTTGTGGACCTCGAGAAGGGAGATGGAAATCATCTTCTCGAACATGCTCGTTCCAAGGCCGAGGGTCACGGTAACGAACGGATAATCACCGCGGGAAGATCCAACAGTGTTCAGTTTATACTCAATTCCCTGCCATCCCTGATCGCACTCTCTTCTTACTTTGTCGATCGCATACTCGATGGCTTTCTCCTGTGCACCCTCCCAGGATGCGTCGGTATATTTCAGGAACTCTTTTACGTAGTAATCGTAGCTCTTCTGTGCGTACGGAGCAAGGATCTTGTCCACCTCTGGCACGGTAAAGCCGCCGTACTGCTGTGCAGCGGTGCTGAGGACGATATCGCCCATGACATCAAATGCGGTGTCGAGTGTCTTCGGCTCATTGTACCAGACATTTCCCATCTCGAAACCGCCTTTTAAAACGTTTCCGACATCGAACAGACAGCAGTTCATGGTATCGAGACGTGCGGACTGGTCGTGGATGTAGATGTAGCCGTCCTTACAGGCCTGCAGCTCGTTGCGGTTCATGAAGAACTTGCGGTACAGCTCTTTGTTCAGCTCGTTGAAAATCAGGCTTCGCTTCGTTGCAACGAGGGCGCTGTCGGTGTTGGCATTGCTCTTGTCGCCGATGTAGCGGATGGACTGGCTCTTCGTGTAGACCTCGTCCATCATATGGATAAAATCAGTTTTGTAATTGCGGTAATCGCGGTAGCTTTTTGCCACAGCCGGGTTTACTTTTTCGAGTGCTCCCTCCACGATATTGTGCATATCGCTGATCGGAATTTCGGTCTTTCCAAGGGAATATACGTGCTCGGTTGCGAACTTACAGATAAAGTCAATCTCCTGCTGTGAGAAGGTATACAGGATTCTCTGTGCGGATTTATTTACGGCACGAACGATCTTCTGCGCGTCGAATTCTTCTTTGGTGCCGTCCTTTTTGATAATATAAACCATTGTGGTGTCCTCCAAATCAAACACTATATCTTGTGTGTCCCCCACCCTTTTCTTGTAGCGGGCACCACATATTGTAGCATGTTTCTTTTGAAAAGAAAAGGCATTTCCTGTAAGTTTTTATTTTCAGAATATTGCATACTGCTCTTTCGTGCAGACAGAAATCTGCATTTTTCAAATTCGTTCTGCAAGCGTTCCTTCAAAAACGGTCTCGGCCGGGCCGGTCAGAAGGACCTTATTTTTCGTCCGGTCCCATGTAACGAAAAGCCTGCCGCCGCGCAGTTCTACGGCAGTTTCTCCCTCCGAAACACAGCCGGAAAGCATCGCCGCGACGGCTGCCGCACACGCTCCCGTTCCGCAGGACAGCGTTTCACCGCTCCCACGTTCCCAGACTCTCATTTTTATTGTGTGTTGATCTAAAGTCTGGATAAACTCTGTATTGATACGGTCCGGGAAGCAGGAAAGGTGTTCAAAAGCGGAACCGGTCTTTGCAATGGATATTTTTTCCACATCTTCCACCGGAATCACCGCATGCGGATTTCCCATCGAAAGGCAGGTCATCGTATAATTTTCCCCGCACACGGTAATTTTATGCTCCAGCACATATTCCCCCAGAGAAACAACGGGGATCTGTGCGGCGCGGAATTCCGGCGTTCCCATCTCCACTGTCACCTGACAGATCTTATTCGGATTCTCCCCCGTCTGCAGATGAATCACACGGTTTCCGCTGCCGGTTTCGATAGTCAGCGTCGTTTTTCTCGTCAGCCCATGCTCGTACACGTATTTTCCCACACAGCGGATGCCGTTGCCGCACATCGCGCCCTTCGAGCCGTCGGCGTTGTACATTTCCATCGAAAAATCTGCTGTTTTGGATGCCCCGATCAGAATCAGCCCGTCCGCGCCGATGCCGAAATGGCGGTCACTTACCGCTTTTGCCAGCCGTCCCGGACTCTCCACCCGCTCCTCCATGGCATTTACATAGATATAATCATTTCCGCAGCCCTGCATTTTTGTAAAACGCATACACAGCCTCCTCCCAGACTTCTGCCCTTTCCAGTTCCTTACTAAATATGTATTCCGTACCGCGCTTTTGAAAAACCATTTTTCTCAAATCCGCTTCAGACATTGGAAAACGAAGCGGAATGTGATAGAATAGGGGGAACTGATATCGTTACTTACATGAAGTAACTTTCAAATATTTTTAACCATTTATTATGAGGAGGTTTTGATGAAAAAATACCGTTGGGTTTTAACAGCAGTATTTGCCGCTTTCCTCGTGGGAACGAGCGGCTGCGGAAAGAAAACAGAAACGATTCCGATCACAACCATCAGTCAGAGTACCGACGATGACGACCCCGAAGACAATCTGGCGGCCTCCGGCGATTCCGATGAGATTCCGGAATACGATGTGGATCTCTCGAAGAACCTGAACAGTTTTCAGCTTGCCATCTGGGGCGATACATACGAAATTCCGGAATCCTACGCGGATTTTACAGCGCTTGGCTGGGTCTACAGCGGCGACGACACGAAGGAAATCCAGCCGGAATCCTTCTCAGAGGGCGAAAGTTTTGAAAAGGACGGAAACCAGATTACCGTCGATATTGCCAATCCGGATACCACGGCAAAGCCAGTGGCGGAATGCCTGATCGGAGGCATTCACATCGACACCTCGACCGCTGAGGGCCAGAATATCTATGTCGGCCTGCCGAACGGCGTCACTCTGCAGCAGTCGCTGATGGAGGATGCGGAAAGCATCTACGGTGCGCCAAAGGACCGTTATGAGACCGATACCTCTGTGCAGTTCACGTATGAGTACGGGCTGTACCAGACGATCACGCTCGGCTTCGATAACAAAACGGGAATTCTGTATTCCCTCGATATGCAGAACTTTACGACCACGGCTGATGCAGAAGCGCTCGATGGTGTCAGCGATGCCACAACACCGGAAGTGGAGGCCTACCAGGCACCGGAAACCGACAGCATTGAAATCAACGACTGGACCGTCCGCTTTGACGATGTACTCTATCATCTTCCCGTTCCGGTCAGTGAACTTCTGGACCACGACTGGACCGTCAATACGAAAGAGTCCGATACGGCCGTTTTAAACGGAAAATACGGCTACGTCACGCTGGAAAAGGGCGGTCAGAAGCTTTACTGCACCGTACATAATTACGGCGCGGAGGCGACGACAGTGCGCAACTGTTTTGTTACTTCGCTGTACGGCGATCTCGATACGACAAAGATTCCGATTTCAATCACAAACGGCATCACGCTCGGCACTTCCGAGAGCGATTTTCTGGCGAAGGCAGGGGATGCCAAATCAGAAAAAACGGAAAAAGAGGATAGTAACCTGACACTCTACACATTCTATAGTGATGACGAAAAGCTGGACTACACTGAAATCGGCATCGACAACGATCTGAAGCTGGTACGCAGCATCAAGGTGGTTCACAACCAGCCGGAAGCGCCGGAAGAAGAAGCCAAAAAAACTTCCGCGGAAGATTCATCTTCCGTTTCCGACAGTCAGGAACCGTCCGAAACACCGGCTCCGTAACGATACTTTCAGAAAAATGGCTGCATGGCAGCTTACTACAGACGAAAACGAGGATTTTTATGGAAAACTTATACGACGTTATCATCATCGGCTCCGGCCCGGCGGGTCTTTCTGCCGCGATTTATGCGAAACGCGCAAAGCTCTCCTCTCTTACGATTGAGGCAAACTTTGCAAGCGGCGGCCAGGTGCTGAATACCTATGAAGTAGACAACTATCCCGGCCTTCCGGGCATCAGCGGCATGGATCTCGGAAGCACGCTGCGCGCACACGCTGAAAAAATGGGCGCGGAATTTTCCCGCGAGCGTGTGAAGGAGCTTGTTCTTGACGAAGAGATCAAGATTGTCCGCACGAGAAAAAATGAGTATCATGCCAGAACGGTCATTCTTGCAACCGGTGCGGAGCACCGCGCGTTAAATGTACCTGGTGAAAAGGAACTCTCCGGCATGGGCGTCTCTTACTGTGCAACGTGTGACGGCGCATTTTTCAAAGACAAAACCGTTGCCGTTATCGGCGGCGGCGATGTCGCCGTGGAGGATGCGATTTTCCTTGCCAGAACGTGCAAAAAGGTTTACGTGATCCACCGCCGCGATGAACTGCGGGCAGCCGGTGTTCTCCAGGATGCACTGCTGGCACTGCCGAATGTGGAAATGGTGTGGGATACGGTTGTGGATTCCATCGAGGGAAATGAGATGGTGTCCGGCGTAAAAATAACAAACAAAAAAACAGGCGAAACGGGTGAGATCGCCGTGGACGGTGTCTTTATTGCCGTCGGCATCGTTCCGGTGTCTGCGCTGATTCAGGGCGCAGTCGAAACCGATGAGGCTGGCTATATCAAAGCCGGCGAAGACGGTGTGACGAGCGTGCCAGGCGTGTTCGCCGCAGGCGATGTCCGCACGAAGCAGCTCCGCCAGATCATCACGGCAGCCGCCGATGGCGCGAACTGCGTGACTTCCGTGGAGAAATATCTGATCAGCCACTAATGGCTTCTTTCAAATAGGATACAGCAAAAGCAGGCATTCTTCGTATTGTACGGAGAACTGCCTGCTTTTTTCTGTTTTTCCGTAGTTTCTGAAATCTGAAAAACCTTTCATGTCAGTCGTGTAAAACTTTAAAACCCCTTTTTGTCAAAATTGCACAAAGAAACCGGCTTTTTTCCACATGGGTCAATTTTATAAACATCCCGTCCACAAGTTATCCACATAGTTAACCACCGAAAACATGCCTAAAAACAAGTTATACACCGAGTTATCCACATTATCCACGAAAAACGGTGTGGAAATCATGTGTTTAAATCTTGCGAAATCAGAACACGTGTTTTGGTCATAACAGAGAAAACCGTTATTTTGCCAAAAGATTTTACAAAGCACTTGACTTTTTAAGTGTCAATCTCTGTTGGTTTTTGGCTTGAATTGTGTGAATTTTTTGTACAATTTAATATTACATTTTTCTTTGTTTTACTCTGCCAGCTTTCCAAGCCGCTTTGCTTCTGCCCTCAGCTCTTCGATCCGACGGTTGCACATGCCCACCGGGACGCCGGTGTCGATGACACGTTCACAGCTCTTCATCAGCTCGCAGGCGCGGGCAAATACCTCGTCGCTGATCTCCTGGAACGGTGCTTCGGTTACCGTCTCCATCGCCAGAATGCGGGCGAGCTGGTAATCGATATCGTTCGTATACAGGACGCCTGCTGCAAACGGGACATTTTCCTTCTGCAGTTTCCGGAAAACCGGGATTCCCGTTCCGCCGCCTGCGAGGACAAAGACGCGCGGCGTTCCCTCCGGCCGCGGCAGCTCGATGCTTCCGAAGCACGGGTCGAACGAACCATTGTCAATCTCGTACAGTTCGCGGATGATATCCTCGCGGAAAATTGTCTCCGGCGCGCCGAAATGGGAAATAGCATCGCCCTTGACGCAGATGATCTTGTCTGAAATTTTCTGTGCCAGATCGATCTCATGCAGCGACATGATGACGGTGATGCCCTTCTCCTTTGCCATGCGACGCAGAATCGCAAGCAGTTCCAGCTTGTGGCGGATATCGAGGAAAGAAGTCGGCTCGTCGAGGACGATGACCTCCGGCTCCTGGCAGATCGCACGCGCAAGAAGCACTCTCTGGCGCTGGCCGTCGCTGATGGCGTTGAAATCGCGGCCGCCGAGCTCTTCGGCATGAACGGCGCGCATCGCCTCCTCGACCTTCTCCTCATCCTCGCGGGTCAGCATGCCGAGCCGTCCCGTGTACGGATAACGGCCCGTCGCCACGATATCGTGGCACGTCATTAATTCCGGCTTCATGCGCTCCGTCAGCACAACCGCCATTTTCGTGGACAGCTCGCGGAACGAAAGCTCATGCAGGTTTTTCCCGTCAAATTCCACATTTCCGCCGACCAGCTTTAACTGGCGGGTGATGCTTTTCAAAATCGTTGATTTACCGGAACCGTTCGGTCCGATCAGCGTAACGATCTCGCCTTTTTCGATGCCGATGCAGATATCTTTGATCAGCGGCTTTTTATCATAGCCGACCGTCAGGTGGTCCAGATGAAAATAATATTCATTCATATTCTCTTACCCCCTTTTCCGGCGCAGCATCATGAAAATGACAACCGGCGCACCAAAGATCGATGTGACCGTACTGATGGACAGCTCCAGCGGCGCAAACGCCATACGCGCGATCAGGTCACACATCATACAGAAGACGGCTCCGCCGAGGAACGTTCCCGGGATTACGACGAGCGGACGCGATGTGCCGAGGCTCTGTTTGACGAGGAACGGTACGGCAATGCCGACAAACGAAATCGGGCCGGCAAATGCGGTGACGCATGCGGAGAGAATACTCGAAAGCAGAATCAGCGCGATACGGAAGACCTTGATGTTGACGCCCATGCTCTGCGCATATGCCTCGCCGAGCTGATACGCGCCAATCGGCTTTGCCATCAAAAATGTGATGACAAAGGTGATTCCGATCACAACTGCTGAGATTGCCACATTGCTCCAGCTCATGCCGGAAAAGCTTCCCTGCGACCAGCCGTGCAGATTGACAATATCGGAATCCTCCGCGAAGGTGACAACAAAATCTGTTACGGCCGAGCAGATATAGCCGATCATAATCCCGGCAACAAGAAGCGTTGCCATATGTTTCAGCCGCCGCGACATCAGCAGGATAAAGCCGACGGAAATCAGGGAACCGATAAATGCGGCAATAATCAGCGTATAAGAGGTAATATTACGTGCCCGCCCCAGATAAAAAATCATAGTCAGCGCTACGACCATTTTGGCACCCGAGGATATTCCAAGTACAAACGGGCCGGCAATCGGGTTTTCAAAGAAGGTCTGCAGCAGGAAACCGGACAACGACAATGCACCGCCCAGGATTGCCGCCATCAGAATACGCGGAAGGCGGATTTTCCAGATAATATTGTACTCTTTCCCCTCTCCGGTCCGCCGCAGCAGAATCCGGAAAATTTCCGGAATCGAAATATTTACGTTTCCGGAATTGATATTCAGCACGGTGATGGCGGCGAACGCCAGAATCAGCACCAGGAACACAGCGGCATACCGCGAACGGCGCCGGAAGTTTTCCATATGGAAACTGTTCTCTTTTCCTGTCATATTTTTTTTCTCTGACATACGTTCCTCCATCAGGATAATTTTCTTAAGAATACCATCTGATCCGGATCGCCGCCCGTTACCAGAAGGTTAATGTCGTTGGTAAACTGTGCAATTTTATCGGTTGCCTGATACATGGATTTCTCGGTTGTCCAGACGTTTCCCTCTTTGACGGCTTTGTAATCGGCAAACATGGAATCCTTTGCCAGCAGGTCGTCCAGGGTTTTGACGGTGGAATCGATACTTGCGTTGTAGATCAGGTAGTCCGCATCTTCGGCCGTATCGTAGAACTGCTCCATCGTGATCGGCACGGATGTTTTTCCGCTGTCGTCCTGGAGATCACGGAAGGCGTTGCGCGCACCGCCAAGCTCGATCATGTTGGAAATGTAGTCCTCCGGGTTCCGCACAACGGCAGCTCCGCTCGTATTAATATAGAAGAAAGCGACCGTTTTTTCGGTATTCTGGAAATCCTTCAGATTTTCCACAACACTTGCCTGACTTGCAAAGAAGTCGGCTGCCTCCTCCTCTTTGTCCAGCATGGCACCGTAGAGTTTGATCCATTCGGTTCTGCCAAGAGGCTGGGATTCGTAGCTGGAACGGTCGATGAAGACCGGAATATCGAGCATCTCGATCATCTCCTGTACCTTCGGGGAATGGAGGATCATCGTAGATTCAATGGCCAGATCACAGTTCTCACTGACCAGAAGTTCGTAATCCGGCTCACTGTATTTTCCGGCAAAGATCATCGTTCCGGCATTCATCGCGTCAGCGGCATCCTGTACGTACCAGTTGTCTGCGGTTTCACCGGAGAGACGAATCGTATCGAGGGAGTCGATGGCATCGAACAGCGCCATCGGAGAGGTTGCTGCCATGTAGATGCGTTCCAGCGGCTGATGGATTACAATTACGTCGGAATCAAGGTCATCCGGTGCCTCTTTTCCGTCCGGGACGAGCAGATACTGCGCGCCGTCTTTGACATCGATCAGTTTATAGCCGTCTGTGCAGTAGTATACGTTAAAGCACTCGGCGTAATTCAGGACCATCTTGCTCTCGATGGTGATTCCGGTGATGTCCGGTGCGTCGCTGACATCGTCTGTCGTTGCGAAACCATCCGCGGATGCGGTATCACTCCCGGAGGTGCTGCCCGCAGCAGTGGCTTCGGAGGTGCTTTCACTTTCAGCCGTACTTTCCGAGGCGGATGTGCTCTCCGTCTGACTTTCGGAAACGTCTGCTGCGGATGCTGTGGATGTGCTGCTCTCAGAAACTGCCGAAGTGCCCGACGCGGACGATGCGGTGCTGCCGCAGGCCGTCAGTGACATCGCTGCTGCAAGAAAAAGTGCGGCCCATTTTTTCAGCTTTCTTTCGTTTTTTCCTGTCATTTGATATTCCTTTCTTAAAGAAAAAGCCGCTGCCATACGGCAGCAGCCCTTTCTCATTTTTTGCTGCAAATTATTGTACTTATTTATTCTCTTCTGCCTTTACCATCTGCTGGAACAGCTCGTTTGCCTGATCCTCGCATCCGAAGATCACGCCGTAGACCTTCAGCCACTCTGCTTTCGCAAGATCGGTCTTCTCGTCTGCGGAACGGTCAACCAGCATCGGAATGGTCAGGGTTGCCAGACGCTCTGCGGTATCGGACAGACGCTCATTTTCCTCTTTCAGAAGTTCTTCCGGAGTCTTTTCTTCGTCTGCTTTCTCATCTTTTGCATTTCCCGGAAGGAACTCAGACGGAAGAATTGCAAAGTCGATTTCGTCTTTTACCAGAGCTTTGTAGTCCAGATCATCGAATGCTCCGTCGAAGGAGATTTTTTTGTCTTCCATTGCTTTTGCAATGTTTTCGATCTGGCAGTCTTTCTGCTCCATGCCGACTGCTTTGATGCTCTCTGCTGCGTCTAACTGCTCGTCGAGAAGTTTCAGGGCATCCTCAGATGCTACGTATGCTTTCTCAACCGGAAGCTGGATCACGATCATATCTTTGTCCAGTCCTGCCGGAATCTCAACATCTTTCGGAACGATCAGATATTTGACAACATTGCCTTCGTACAGCTCTTTTGTCTTTTCGGTCAGATCTTTCGCTTTCTCAGTGCTGGTCTTTTTGGAATCGGATGCTGCTGCCGCTTCTTCCTCGTCGGTTGCTGCTGCGGTATCCTCTGCTGCTGCGGTATCGGTATCTTCTGCTTTCTTGTCGTCCTCGGTCTGTTTCTCCGGATCACGCTCGGTATCTTTTGTCATATCGATCTCCAGCAGGGTGATGCCTTCGTCGTAATGATACATCTTGAAGTACTCTGCGTAAGCAAGTTTTGTCTCTGCTTTGTATTCCAGTCCCATGATCTCCGGAGCGGTGGTATCCAGCCTGGAGTTATCGGTGCTGATCGTGGAGGTTGTTCCGTCTGCTTTTACAAATCCTGTGCTGGAAGAAGTGCTGCCGCCCTTCTTTGCTGCTGCCAGGGAGATGAAGATGTTGTAGGAAATCTCATGGGCAACGGACATTCTGGTGGTCATACCGATGATGGTATTGTTCTTATTCAGCTCAACCGGAATGGTGAAGATGCTGCTTCCGCCGCTGACATTTGCCATATATTTGTTTCCGTTTGCTTTTACATATCCGTAATACGGACTGCTAAAAGCGATGGTTGCATACGCCTGTCCGTTTGTTACGGTGATCTTGCTGCAGGAGATGCTTACCTTTCCGGTACCGCCCGAGAAGGAAAAGCCGTCTGGGGTGTAAACGCCGTCTGCCAGTGTGGTTGCACTGTCTACTTTGGATGTGCCGCCACTTAAATCAGACTCATATTTGGATTCCTGCTCCGGTTTGGTATCGGCCGGTTTCTGGGTCGGTGCCGGAGTCGGGGTGCTGGTCGGTTTTACAACCGGTGTCTCAGATGGAGATACGGTTGGGGTCTTGGTCGGAACGAGGGTTGGTTTCGGAGTATCGCCCTTGTTGTCATCCGACGGAAGGTCTCCGGTCTTTTTCAGGCTGGAAGATGCAATCGTGATGGCTCTGTCGTACCATTTGCCGCTCTTTACTGCATGAGCTGCTACAGCAAGTTCCTGATCCAGTGCCTCTACCGGGATTTCAAACTGCATTCCGGTTTTGGTTTCACCGTCTAAGGTGTAGTCCACTTTTCCGGTGGAAGCGATCCATGCGCCGCTCTCTGCTGCCGCATCTTTTCTGGTTCCCATATACAGATAATCATAGCCGCTTCCGCTTAAGGTGATAACTGCTGTCATTTTTCCGTTTTTCGCGGTCAGTTTTACGCCGACTACCTTGAACATTGCTGCATTAGTTGTTGCCTCTGCACTGTAAATACCATCTGCTACTTTATTGGTCTCATCTGCCGGAAGATCTGCGGTCTTTTTCAGGCTGGAAGATGCGATGGTAATGGTTCTTGCATACCATTTATCCTGTTTTGCAGAATGGGAAGAAACAACAAGTGCCTGATCGAGTGCTGCTACCGGAATATCATACTGCATTCCTGTTTTCGTCTCGCCGTCTGCTGTTGTGTAATCAACGGTGCCGACGCCTGCAATCCATGCACTCTTGTCTGCGGCAGCTGCCTCTTCCGGTGTTCCCATGTACAGATAATCGTAGGCAACACCACTTAACGTGATGCGTGCTTTCATGTCGCCGTCTTTTACGGTCAGCTCTACGCCGACTACTTTGAACATAGCTGCGCCGGTCTCCGCGGTTCCGCCGTAGATACCGTTTTCTACTTTCGCCGGTTCCGGAGTTGGAGTTGCGGTTGGAGCCGGAGTCTCAATCGGAGTCGGGGCTGCAGTCGGGACCGGAGTCTCGGTCGGCTCCGGTGTCGGAGTTACTTCCGGTGTTTTACCCGGAACTGCAAGATAAAGCTGCTGTTTGGTGTACCAGGTTCCATCTGGCTTTCCAAGAACGATCGGAACGGTTGTGCCGGCTTTGTCCGCATCTACTTCAAATGCAAAGGAATAACCGCCGTTTGCTTCCTGCATTCCCTGGATAGCCGGTGTTTTTGCAAGGTCATCGTTCTTTCCAAGATACAGTTTATCAAATGATACGTTGTTTGTTTTCAGTGTAAGAACGAGTTTATCGCCCTTGTTGATCATTGTTGCCTCGGAGATGACGAACATTTTGAATACGCTGCCGTCCTCTTTGGTAACCGGTGCTTCTACACTGGCTGGCTTATTCGAGGAATCCTCACCGGGATTTTCGCTTGGAGTCTCGGTTGGTTCCGGTGTTACCGTCGGGATTGCATCGGTGCTGTGGATCGTAACAGTTTTATCAGCCCATGTTTTTTTCTTGGCTGAGCGGACGGCAACATCCATCTGTTTGTCAAGCTCTTCCACTGGAATTTCAAAACGATATCCGGTCTTTTCTGCACCGGTCTTCGTATCCGTATAGGTTTCGCTTCCTGTCGGAGCAATCCAGCTCTTTTCATCTGCTGCAGCAGCTTCTGCTGCTGTTCCCATATACAGGTAATCATAGCCGGTTCCACTCAGCAGAATGGATGCTTTCAGTTTTCCATCTTTTACGATGAGTCTGGAAGAAATCACACTGAACATGCTTCCGGTTGCTTCTGCAGAAGTCTCATACTCACCATCTGCCGGTTTTGCTTCTTCCGCTGCTTTTGTTTCTTTCTTCTCGGCTGTATTGGATGCCTCATTTTTGGTCGTTTCTTTTACTTCCGTTTTCGGCTGTTCTGCCGCCGGACTGGTATTCTCTTTTACAGCATCTTTGGTTTCTTCTTTTGCCGGTGTTTCTTTTTCAGCATCCTGGGAAGTCTCATCTGCTGCTTCCGGCTCTTTTTCTGTGGTATCGGCAGTCTCTTCACCGTCTTTTGCAGTGTCCTCTGCAGTATCTTCCGAAGCATCCTCATCTGCGGATGGTGTCCCGGTCTCGTCAGATCCTGCCGGTGTCTGATCCTCTGCAGGCGCGGCCGGTGTTTCTGTCGGCTCTTCTGCCGGAGTCTCTGCAGTGCTTTCACTGCTCTCGGTTTCTGCCGGTGTTGTTTCCGGTTCTGCCGTCTCTGCTGTTTCTTCGCTCTGCGGCGCTTCCTCTGCGGCTGCGCTGCTTTCTGTCTGTGCTGCTTTTTCCTGCGTATCTGCTAATACGCTGGCAGTCGGGCTCATGATCATGGACGCCGACAGCAGCAGTGCCAGAAATTTGCTTGAATTTCCTTTCATAACTTCTCCTTTTCTTCGGATATCCTTCGTGCATCTGCTCCGGATTCCGTCTGACTTTTTCAGGCAGCTGGGCGGTGCCTGTCCCCGTCAATGATGTCTCCCTGCAAGTAATCTTGTTTTTGAGGACACATTTTTTCTGCGAAAAGACAAACAGACATCTGCTTTTTCTGCAAAAGAGTTTCTCCACCGGAGCTCTCTTTCGGACGCATGGCGACAAAAAAGCAGATGTCCGATTTTACTTCGTACATCTTTCCATGAATATATGCTTTCATCGGAAGCGATTCACTAACCTTTCCAGCAGGTTTCCTGACTCGCAGATCTTCACGGCAGCCGCGCCTTCTCATGCATTCCGCACAATGGCATTTCTGCAGCTAACACTCCCTGCTTACAGTGACCGGATCGCTCAGGATTTCCACCTGATTTCCTTTTACCTTCGCGGATTCTGTTTTTAATCTTTTCAAATCCGCTCAGCACTGAAAAGTCCCTTATTTCGTTCGTTTCTGATTATAGCAAAGCCGTTTTGGAAAGTCAAATGAAAGACCACGGAAAAAGCGCATAAAATCAGCATTTTTTACATACTTTATGATAACTGTCCGCACCGGAGCCTATTCTATGAAACCAGCTTCTCTGCACCGCCGCATCCTGTTCCCTCTGCTTCTGTGCGGCGGACTTCTTTTCGCCCTGCTGTTCTGGTATTTTTCCCCGTTCTTTTCCCCTGGTGAGAACCGCCGGTTTTCCGCGTATGTGGAGGAACGGTTCCACTCCGAGGTAACCTCTTCTGCCATCACGCTCCACTATACCCTCGCCGATCCGGCTTCCCGCGGAATTGCCCCCGGCACCGCCTCGTTCGGCACGGTTTCTATCCCTGACCGCACCTCGTATGATGCCGTGCTGCAGAGTGTGGAAACGACGCTCACATCCTTTCATCGAAACCGCCTCTCCCGGGAAAATCAGATTACGCTCGATCTTCTGCTCTACGAGCTGGACTGTGAGAAAATGCCGGGCAGCACCAGCCTTCTTGCGGAACCGCTCGGTCCGTCGCTCGGAATTCAGGCACAGCTTCCCATTCTGCTCGCGGAGTACCCGTTCCGCACACAGCAGGATGTCGCCGACTACCTCCATCTTCTGCAGGACCTCCCGCGCTATTTCTCCGACCTCATCGCACTTGAGCAGGAAAAATCCCGGCAGGGCGTGTTTCAGAATGACCTTGCGGTCGATGGCATTATCCGCCAGTGCAGTGCTTTTCTCGCCGACGCGGATACACCGGAAAGCCATCTGCTCCACACCGTTTTTCAGAATAAACTGCTGGCGTCTTCACTGTTTTCTGCGGCGGAAAGGAATCTCTGTCTGCAGACGCATGAAAAACTCCTTACCTCCTGTGTTTTTCCCGCCTACCGCTCTCTTTCCGATGCGCTTTCTTCACTCCGCGGCAAAGGAACGCAGAACGCCGGCGGTCTTTCCCGGCAGGAAGGCGGACTTTCCTACTATGCGTATCTTCTCCGCAGCCGCGTCGGTGTTGACGCTTCACCGGAGGAGCTGACCCGCCTTTTAACGCAGCAGCTTGCGGACCAGTGTGCCGAAATGCAGATCATTCTCGATCAGAATCCGTCGCTCTCCCTCTCCGGGCAGGCGCTCGTGCTGCCGTTCTCCACGCCGGAGGAAATGCTTGCCGATCTCCAAAATGCTATTTCCGAGGATTTTCCCGTTCTTTCGGATATTTCATATGAAGTAAAGACCGTGGATGACTCCCTCAAGGATTTTTTAAGCCCCGCCTTTTATCTCACACCGCCCGCCGATGTCAATTCACCCAACTCCATTTACCTGAATCCCGCGGATGAGATGACCGGCATCGAGCTGTATTCCACACTTGCCCACGAGGGCTTTCCCGGCCATCTGTACCAGACCGTCTCGTTCTCGCGCTCCGACCCGCTTCTGATCCGCCATCTCTACGCGCCGTCGGGTTATGTGGAAGGATGGGCAACCTACGTTGAATCGTATGCCTGCCGCTACGCCGCACGTAATCTCGATGCGAACACGCAGGCGCTCTGCCGTCTCTGGTATCTGAACCGCTCAGTGCATCTTACCCTCTGCTCGCTGCTGGATCTCGGCATCCACAGCCAGGGATGGCTCCTCCCGGATGCGTCAGCCTTTCTGGCGCAGTTCGGCATCACGGATGCGTCGGCTGCTGCCTCTTTATATCAGTATATTCTCGAGACACCGGCGAACTATCTGAAATACTGTGTCGGATCGCTCTCGTTTTCGCAGCTCCTCTCGGAAGTGCAGGAACAGGAAGGTGACTCATTCTCATTGATCGGTTTCCATGAAAAACTGCTCCGTCTCGGGCCTCTGCCGTTTCCGCTCATAGAAAAATATCTGTAAACGGTTCGCCCTGCTGAAAAAAAGATCCCACAGACTTTCTTCTATAAATAATAGAAAGTTCTGTGAGATCTTTTTCATTTTCAAAATTCTTTAACCTAAATTGTAAAGAGATGGATCTGTCGGCCGCTGCGGATCAATAACAGAGGCAGAATCAAACAGATCGCTTGTTCTGTCCTCGCCGCCTCCGTAGAGGTTCTGGTACAGACGGTATCCATCCAGGTTTCTTCGTCCCATACGCAGGTAATTGTCTCTTACCTGAACGAAATACTGGGTGGAATCTACGTTGCAGTAGATGTTGAAGCCCTGACTCTTTAAGTAAGCAAACTTCTCATTGTCCATCGTGTAATCGTGCCAGTCGGAAAGATCCTGTCCATGTGCAAAGATGATGATATCGCTTCCGCCGATGAGCGGTGCAACATACGTCAGCCATTTCTCGGTATCTGCCTGGATCGCCTCGATCGGTTTGTCGCCGACACGGATATGGCCCCAGGTATGGCTTGCGAATGTCCAGCCGTCTGCTTTGATCGCATCGGCTACTTTTTTCGCCTCCTCGCACTCTTTATCCCAGTCGAAATCCGGGTGTGCATCAAGCCATGCTACCTGATCATCCGTCAGATTTTCTCTCGTCTTGTAATCACCGTCGGTGCGGTATCCGAGGATTCCATCGTAGCCGGTCAGTGCTACGGTTCCGCGCGCATTGTGGTATACGGCATCCGGATGCGCTTCGATAAACTGATCCATCAGCGGGATGCAGTCGTAAGCACCGGTCACAACAGTTCCGTCATCCTGAATGTATTCGCAGGTCGGTTTTCCGTCGTCGCCGACTACCATCTTGCTGGCAATGCCGCGTCCGTCGTAAGAGTGGTAATAGGAAAGGTCATCCAGAGAAAGAACGAATGCTTTCTTGCCCTCCGGCAGGTAAATGTCCCCTTCCTCGTAATGAACGGTTCCGTCATCATCTACGGTCTTTTTCACGAGATCGTTGATCGAAACCATGACATATCCTCTGTCGTACATCTGCTGGGTGATCGCGTTGAACTCATCCACGGTGGTCATCCACTGGCAGAAGCCTGCGGTCTGTGCGTTGTCCTGATAGAACGCTTTCTGCGGATCGACTACAAGAGAATGATAGAAAATGTGGGTTACTTCGTTGATGTTGACGCGCACACAGGCATCTCTCGTACTGGTGTACTCTGCTACTTTTGTGATGATATCCGCGTCGGTCGCTGCGCCCTCTACGCTCTGGAGCTTTTCAATGGCTCCATCGTAATCGTATGTCTGCGCAAGTGCATCGGCTTCCGCCATAATCTGTGCTTTCGTTGTCGGCGCTTCAGCACTTCCCGTGCTGTCCGACGATACGGAACCGTCCACCTCTGCTGTTTTCTGATCCTCTTTTTCCTGTGCTTTCTGCTGGATTTTTTCTGTTCCTCCGGCCAAAGCCCAGATTCCAATGCCGAGGATGACAAGCAGAACACATAGAATTCCTGTTTTGATCATCAGCGCACGCTTCCGCTTTCTTCTTCGGAGCTCCTTTTTGCTGATGTTTTTTTTCTCACTCATTTTTCCTTCCTCCCAAAACAGCTTTTGTTACAGTTCACAGGTTCCCTGCAAACTGTAACTGTAACTTGTTTTTCTGGCAAATATTACAGTTTTACCGGACTGACAGAAATTCAGCCCGGATTCTGTTCTTTTTATTTTAGCTCAAAATACCGGTTCTGTCGAGTGGATTCCCACAGGTTAAGAGAAATGTAAGAAAACCGGTACCGCTCTTTCTTTTATGCGCGCTGGCCGTGTGCCTCATACATGAGAACGGCGGATGCAATCGCCGCGTTTAACGACTCCACTTTTCCTTCCATCGGAATACGGATCAGGCACTCGGCAGCCTCTGCCATTGCGTCGGTCAGGCCGTTTCCCTCATTTCCGATCAGGAATGCCGTTCCTTTTGTGTAATCCTCCTCGCGGTAGGAATGCACGCCGTGCAGATGTGCCGCGTACGTACAGATCTTCCGCGCTTTTAAGCCTTTTACAAATCCGACCGCATCGTCGACGATCAGAAACGGCATACGGTAGATCGAGCCCATCGTCGAGCGGATCGTTTTCGGATTGAAGATATCCGCGGTACCGCGGCTCATGATGATGCCGGTGACTCCTGCGCCCTCTGCGGTGCGGATGATTGTTCCGACATTTCCAGGGTCCTGCAGATCCTCAAGTACCATCAACAGCGGTGTCTTTCCGTTGTCCAGCACCTCCTCTTCGGTGTAATGCGGCATGCGGATCACACTTAAAACACCCTGCGGCGTCTTCGTGTCGCACATGGACTGGAACACGCGGTCGTCCACTACTTCGTATTCTGTCCCGTCGGACGGCATTTCATGCGTTTTGCTGCCGCTCTCAGACATATATACTTTTTTCAGCCATTCCCGCGGCGCTTCCTGAAACATTTTCCAGCCCTCTGCCACGAAAACGTCCTGCTCCCGGCGTTCTTTTGCTTTTTTATTCAGCGCAATAATGTTTTTTACCTGTGCATTGCTGCTGCTTGTAATCATGAATGGTTCCCTCATTTCCTGTTTTTCATCAATTTGGCAAGTTCTTTGTTTTCACCGACCAGAATCAGCACTTCCTCTGCGCGAAGCAGCGTCTTCGGATTGACCGTGACACGGATGTTGTCCCCGTCCTTGACGGCAATCACGTTGATACCGTATTTCTTCCGCAGATCCAGCTCCTCGAGGTTATGCCCCGTCCACGCTTCCGGCACGGGAAGTTCTACCATGGAGAACGAATCCGACAGCATGAAGAAGTCCTGGAAGCCGCCGGAAATCAGGCTTTTTCCGAGGCGGATGCCCGTCTCACTCTCCGCCATCACGACGCGGTCCGCGCCGACTTTTTTCAAAATATTGGCATGCATCGGATTCATGCCCTTGGCGATGACGAGCGGCACGCCCGCCTCTTTTGCCTGCAGGGTGGCAAGGATACTCGACTCCATATTTTCGGCAATACCGACGATCACCACATCCATGTTGCTGATGCCAAGCGATGCAAAGACACGGCTGTCGGTAATGTCTGCGCGTGCCGCATATGTGACGAGATCGGCGATCTCCTGTACCAGCTCCGGGTCTTTATCGACCGCAAGCACTTCTTTTCCTGCCTGTGCCAGCGTCGTTGCCACGGCGAAGCCGAATTTTCCAAGTCCGATGACTGCGTATTGTTTACTCATGTTTTTTCTCCTCTTTTATCCAATCAGCACCCGCTGTTCCGGGCGCTGGATATCCACATCTTTTCTTCCGCTTTTCCGCCGCAGTGCAATGGCCAGCGTAACCGGTCCAAGACGTCCCATGAACATGACCAGAATTACGATGATTTTTCCCGCCGCCGGAAGGGTCGGCGTAAGCGACCGCGTCAGTCCCACGGTTGCCACAGCGGAAACGATCTCATACAGGCAGTCCAGCAGAGGACTTCCGGTGACAGAGATCAGAAGCACCGTCGCGGTGAATGCCATCGTCAGTGCGAAGAAGAAAATAACGATCGCGGTGCGGATATTTTCTTCCATGACCTTCCGTCCCCAGACCACAGTGTCGGAATCGCCGCGGATGTAGGATGCGACGACCACGAGCAGAATCGCAACAGTCGTCGTCTTGACACCGCCCGCCGTTCCCATCGGAGAGCCGCCGATGAACATAAGGATCATGCTCACCATCGCGGAACCGTCCGAGAAGTTTGCCTGCGGGATCGTCTCAAAGCCGGCTGTTCGCGTCGTCACGGACTGGAAGAAGGCCGCCATAACCTTCTGCGCCGGTTTTAAGCTGCCAAGCGAGGATGCGTGGTTCCAGTCCAGCGCGAGGATCAGAAGCGCCCCGCCGAACAGAAGAATGACGGTTGTCGTCAGAACCAGTTTGGTGTGGAGCGTGAAGCCGCGCACGAAGTTTTTCCGGGTCCGTTTTCCTTTTACAAGATCCTGCACGCGCTCCAGCACTTCCCACCAGACCGGAAAGCCAAGGCCGCTTAAGAGAATCAGGCCCATCGTCGTAAAGTTGATGAGAGGGTTCGTCACAAACGGGGCGAACGAGGATTCCCCGACGAGGTCAATTCCGGCGTTGCAGAAGGCGGATACGGAGTGGAACAGGCTGTAGCCGATTCCCTTCCAGAAACCGTATTCCGGCACAAACCAGAAGCTGTAGAAAAAGGCTCCCGCCAGCTCCACCGCCGCCGTGCCGATCAGCAGCTTCCGCACAATACCGACGCTGCCCTTTAAAACCGGCAGATTGTAAGTGTCCTGGATCAGTTTGCGGCTCTGCAGACTGATTTTCCGGCGCAGGATCAGAAACACCATCGTCAGGCACGCCATGATGCCAAGACCTCCGAACTGAATCAACCCGAGGATCACAATTTTTCCAAAGGTACTCCATGTCGTCGCTGTCGGAACGGTGACAAGGCCCGTCACGCAGACAGATGTCGTTGCGGTAAACAGGGCGTCGAGCCAGTAAACGCTTTTTCCGTCCGCCGCAGAAACCGGCAGGCACAGAAGAATCGTTCCCAGCAGGATTACCGCCGCAAATCCCAGCATCATAATCCGCTCCGCCGGGGTATGCCATTTATTTTTGCTTTGTTTTTCGGCCATCGCTCCTCCTATTCTGCCGCTTTATTTTCTGCTTCACTGCTGTAGTAGAGCTTTCCGGTCTCACTGTCCGTCACGGTAATATCCGCAAAATATTCCCCGCAGGAACCCTCACACTGGTAATAGACGTCAAACGAAACCGTCATGTCATCTTCTCCTTCCAGGTATTCCGCGTGAACCTGATTTTTCGCGGTCCGCGTCGTTCTGCTCCACACTTCATCATCCGCAAGAAGCTCCTTTTTGATCTTCACAGGAAATTCACTGGATGCAATTTCGTGCTGATTGGACTCGTTTTTGATCCGGTAATAGAGATTCATGTACAGCCCGTCATCTTCCTCATGGAAAAACCAGCCGTAGATATCATCCTCCGCAACAATCGTCGGCTGGATCAGCTCAGCGTTTGTTTTGGTCGTGAATGCATTCATCTCATGCGTAAACTCATGCTGCATCCGCTGATGCTTCATCAGCCAGCTTCCTCCTTTCACTCCCGCCGCTGCCGCTGCAAGAACAACAGCACTGACACACAGAGCAATGATTTTCTTTTTTGTCATTTTTACTCCCCTTTTATTTTTTGAAACATAAAAATAAGATACTCATTGGAACATTTATGAGTATCTTATCAGTTTGCCGATATAAAGTCAACGGAGCCGGGGGAGACTTCACGACAAACGCATGAATAACTATCTAATACCAATTCTGCTTTTCCAGTTTTTTTAAGCTTCTAAAAGTTCTTCCAAGTACTTAATTGGACGCAAGCTTACTACAAACCTTTTCTTTCTCATCGA